>JADGEK010000015.1:0-24661 GCA_016744395.1 Gammaproteobacteria bacterium
CTCCATAAATGGCAGACCTGGGGATATGTGGATAAGTCTACTCCCGAGATCTAGAATTGTACCTATTTCAGGCTCATTTCAGTATTGGAAAATACTTATCTGTTTAATAAGAATTTTATTAATGTCAACTTTAGATTGCGTCTGACAGGTTAGTCATGGCCTTAGTACAGTGTATTATTTTTGTATTCTAAGTCACATAGAGTCGATTGAAGGTTACTTATCTATTGCTCTCAATATTAGGTAGTGCTAATATTTAAGGCAATCTATCCCTGGAATCGTATTAAATGAATTTTCTGAAAGCACAAACTGCTCATGTTGTTTGGAAATCTCAAGTTGAGAAACAAACCAATGGTCATGATTTAAAAAATAAGCTCAGTGATATTAATCTTAATTTTGTTGGTGATACTAATATTTGTGAATTAGGCATGTGGATAAAACAAAATAAAGCGGTGCTGAGTGAATCTAAGTTTTTTAGCGATGTTGACAAACTTCATGTCAAATTTCATCAGTTAATTAAAGAAAGAGTTGATAGCAATGATACAACATTGAATGGTATCAATAGAAATAATGACGCTTATAAGCAGGCATCTCACCAGTTAAAGATAAAACTGAGTCAGCTTGCACATGATTTTGACTATCTGATTTAATCTCACATAATATAGGCTTGAAATATTGAGTTGCTGACTTTCTAACGTTCATGATATCTTTGAACATTCAGAACTCAAGTGTGTATTTAAGCCTATGCTATAAATGTTATCAAACAAGCCAGATTATATTTTTGCCTTGTTAATTGGCACTTCTATTATGAGCCTATCTTTTTTTACCAAGTGTTTGAAACTTCCCTTCAAATAGAGCAATATATTCATATTAATTTTATCAACAAGGATTCTTCATGAAAAGTGGCCTAAACAAGACCTATCGAATACATATTGATGACATGAGTTGTCAGCACTGTGTCAGTTCGGTAGAGAAAGCGGCCATGGGAGTCAAAGACATTCAATCCATTGATGTCAATCTTGATGAATCACAGGCAGTTGTCCTTGGGGGCTTACCTCATGAAGTGATTCAGGCCATTTCAGATGCGGGTTTTCCTGCACGTTCTATTGCTGATACTCCAGAATCTTGCTCTGTGAATAATGACATTGAGCAAACTCAAAGTGCTGGCTTGGGAAATTATGATATAAATTCAGAAACCTTTATTATTAGTATTGAGGATATGACTTGTTCTAGCTGTGTTGCTAATGTTGAACAGGCCATATTAACCGTGACTGGAGTGACTCAAGCTTCTGTGAACTTATTAGAAAAAACAGCTTTGGTTTATGGTGGTTGTCCGGATGATGTAATTAATACTGTTATTGATCAAGGATATACGGCTAAAAAGATTGAACAAAAAACATCGACTGCTAAACAATATTACTTAATTAACATCGCTGATATGACCTGTTCCAGTTGCGTTGCTAATGTTGAAAAAGCCATCTTATCTGTTGCAAATGTCATTGAAGCGTCTGTCAATTTGCTTGAAAAAACAGCACAGGTGTTAGGTGGTGAGCCACAAGAGGTTGTACATGCCATTATTGATCAAGGTTATAATGCGAGTCTAATTGAACAAAAAATAATCTCAAACACTTATACGGTACGTTTAGCGCCACTTGATGAATCCAAAGGTATTCAAAATACCATCGATTCAGTTAAAGGGATGTTCAACGATCTTTTTTCTGACAATGAACAAATCTCAGAATTTAATTTTCAATTACCAGAGTCATCATTAAAGGCTCAAAATAGTTATTTTTTAGTACATGTCACCACCCAATTACATCCTGCTCAACTTTTAGTGATGTTAAAACAGGTGGGTGTTACAGCAGAATTGACTGAACAATACACTGATCCTTATCTAGAGCAAGAAAAACAAAGTAAAATTGAAATCAGACGTTCATGGCAACGTGCTGGACTTGCTGGTGCAGTTGGTGCAGGTTTAATGTTATCCAATCATATGAACTGGTTTCCTGAGTTAAACAGTGATACCTCTTTCTTAGGCATGAGCTCTCAAATTTTCTGGTTTTTGGTAGCCTTGTTCTGTTTGTTTACAATGTGGTTCAGTGGTCGTCATTATTATTTAACTGCTATTAAACAGGCAAAACATTTGTCTTCCAATATGGATACATTGGTTGCGCTGGGTACTTCAGCTGCCTGGCTTTCCTCAATGCTAATCATTATTGATCCTGAATTTATTCCAGGAGGAGGGCACTTGTATCTTGATGCAGGTGTTATTATTCTGGCCTTTTTGCAATTTGGGCATGCGCTTGAAATAAAAGCAAAAAGAACGACCAGTGCTTCCATAGCCAGTATAGTCGAGCTCGCACCTAAAACAGCTACGGTTGTTTATGAAGGTGAGAATGTGATTTTGCCTGTTTCTATGCTGCAGCTAGACGATCAGGTTCGTGTTAAACCTGGAGAACGTATTCCTATTGATGGCATCATTATACAAGGCACATCATCTGTTGACGAATCAATGTTAACAGGTGAACCTCTAGCGGTTAAAAAGGGAATGAATGATACGGTAACAGGTGGCACCATTAATAAGTCTGGCAGTTTCATTTTTAGTGTCAGTAAAATGGGTGAAGAAACGACATTATCTCAGATCATTAGTATGGTGAAACAGGCACAAATGACTAAGCCAGCTATTGGTCGTTTGGTGGACAAAATTGCATCGGTGTTTGTACCGATTGTGATAAGCCTATCATTGATTACATTTTTAAGTTGGTTTTTTATTGGTCCAGAACCCCATCTGGCTTATGCATTAACGGCGGGTATTGCCGTATTAGTCATAGCTTGTCCCTGTGCCTTGGGCCTGGCAACACCAATTGCTATAATGATGGGAACCAGCCGAGCAGCTCAACTTAATATTTTGATAAAAAACAGTGATGCTTTGCAGACGGCTAGTACCATTACACATGTTGTTGTGGATAAGACTGGTACCTTAACTCAGGGAAAACCGACAGTAACGTCTATCTATATTAATCCCGATTTAAATGAAACTTCATTTCAGTCAATAGATAAGCATGCTTTTTTACAATTAGCGGCCTCATTAGAAATGGGTTCTGAACACCCTCTAGCCGAAGCCGTATTGATAGCTGCTTCCGAACAAAATATTCCAGTGCTTGATATAAATGACTTTACCTCTGTTGAGGGTAGAGGCGTGCAGGCAATTATTAATAATGATCCTGTTCTCTTAGGTAATTTAGCTTTTATTTTAGAAAACAACATTCATGTTGCAGATGAGATGAAAGATCAGGCTTTAAGGCTTGCAGAGTCTTCGGCGACACCGATATGGCTTGCAAGAAATGGATGTTTGTTAGGTTTAATGGGTTTAAAAGATCCCATTCGTTCTGATACGCCAGCAGCAGTAAAATTACTGCAGGACAAAAACATACAAGTGGTTATGTGCTCTGGTGACACGCATAAAACAGCTCAGTCTGTTGCTGATGATTTAGGCATTTCGGAAGTCCATAGTCAGGTCATGCCTGAAGATAAACTTAATATCATCAAAGCACTTCAAGAAAAGGGTTATATTGTGGCTATGGTAGGTGATGGTGTGAATGATGCACCTGCATTGGCACAAGCTAACACAGGTTTTGCTATCGGCAGTGGCACTGATGTGGCCATAGAGAACTCAGATATTACTTTAGTGGGTAACTCGTTGATGAATGTAAGTACTGCTATTGCGATTTCTTCTGCCACAATGAATAATATCAAGCAAAATCTATTTGGTGCTTTCATCTATAATATTATTGGAATTCCACTTGCCGCAGGTGTTTTTTACCCTTTGACTGGTTGGCTGTTAGCACCCGCTTTTGCAAGTGCTGCTATGGCGATGTCCTCAGTGACGGTTGTTGCCAATGCAAATCGTCTCAGACTGTTTAAACCCTAATAAGAATTTACAATTGACCAGCTGGTTTGTACTTCTTATAAGGGTACTATGCAGTCTTCATATGTACAATGGCAACTTTACGAATAATGCCTTAGATGTTCAGTTTCAAAATCATTGAGTCGTAATAAAAAAGTTTTTGTGTTTAGTCTCGACAGAGTCTCTATTATATTGGGTATGCCTGTAATTGTGAGGTGAGTCATGTATTGATTTTTCGTCAAAATACTCATAAACTCGGTAGAGTTATAGAAAATTCACTATTACTACTGGGTGGATTGTTGTCTCAAATTCTATAATCTATAGCAGGGTTTATTTGGCTGTATCTAGTGAGCCAACCTGTAGTCTCTGAATAATAGTCTCTGAATAATTTTCCCAATATCTCATCAGTTTGATATGAGGCTTGTGGCTTGCCATTGCATAGGGTTTAAAAAGGCTCTGATTTACTTTTTTGTTAACTTTACTTGGAAAAATTCATTATGAAAATACTTGCAGGTGATATCGGTGGTACTAAAACCTCACTCGCAATCTTTGAAGTTAATGGTACAAAGCTTGATCTACTCTCACTGGAAAAATACCCCAGCCAGCAATATGCCTCTTTGGATGAAATTGTGCGCCAGTTTATTGAGACACAAAATTATCAATGTGAGTATGCGAGCTTCGGTATTGCAGGCCCTGTACGTAACGGTCGTGCAGAAACCACTAATCTTCCCTGGTTTATTGATGCCCAACAACTCTCCAATGATCTCAGTTTTCGTCAAGTCTGGCTGATGAATGATCTTGAAGCGAATGCCTGGGGAATCAGTGCGTTGGAAGAAAAAGATTTTTGTGTACTCAGTGAAGGTAAGCCAGATCCCAATGGAAATGCATCGATTGTCTCTGCAGGTACTGGCCTTGGTCAGGCAGGGCTCTATTGGAATGGCGCACAACATCGACCATTTGCTTCTGAAGGTGGTCATAGTGATTTTGCTCCTCACACCGATCTTGAAATTGCTTTATTACAATATTTGAAGCAACGTTATTCTCATGTGAGTTGGGAACGAGTTGTGTCTGGTATGGGCTTGCTTAATATCTATGAATTCTTGATGGAATACCGCCGTTCAGAATCACCCGCATGGCTTGTTGAGGCAATGAAAGAAGGAGATAAGGCCGCAGTTATTTCTAAAGCTGCAAAGGATAAAACCTGTCCTGTCTGTTCTGAAACGCTTGAATTGTTTGTTCATTTATATGGAGTTGAGGCGGGTAATCAAGCCCTTAAAATTATGTCTACAGCGGGTGTTTATCTTGGTGGTGGTATTGCACCCAAAAATCTTGAGTTCTTTCGCAAGGGCACTTTTTTGCAGAGCTTCAGAGCCAAGGGGCGCATGGAATCACTCATGCAGGATATACCTGTTAAAGTGATCTTAAATGAGCTCACCGCTTTATATGGGCCCGCAGTCTTTGCGGGAATAGAAGTTAAATAATGTCTGCACCTACGCCTGAACACCAACGTCTTCTTGATGATCGTAATAATGATAATATCTGGAAAAAATGGGGCCCTTATCTCAGTGAACGACAATGGGGCACCGTACGTGAAGACTATAGTGCAAACGGTGATGCGTGGAATTACTTTCCGCATGACATGGCACGTATGCGTGCTTATCGTTGGGGTGAAGATGGTATCGCAGGCATCAGTGATGATAAGCAACGTCTGTGTTTATCTCTCGCTCTGTGGAATGGTCGTGACCCTTTTCTTAAGGAGCGTCTGTTCGGACTCACAAACGAGCAAGGCAATCATGGTGAAGATGTTAAGGAACTTTATTATTATCTCGATGCAACACCGACACACTCCTACCTTAAAATGCTTTATAAGTATCCTCAAGATGAATTTCCCTATAAGACTTTAATTGAAGATAATGCTAAACGTGGCAAACAGGACAGGGAATATGAACTGATTGATACGGGTGTGTTTGATGAAGATCGATATTTTGATGTCTTTGTTGAATATGCCAGACCTGAACCTGAAGATATAATGATGCGTGTGACTGTTCATAACCGTGGTCCTGAAAAAGAAACCATCCATTTACTGCCTCAATTGTGGTTTCGTAATACCTGGTCATGGGAGGCTAATGAAGAACGGCCTCAGATTTCTGTTGGTGCACAGAATAGGCTTGATATTAAACATTCTGAGCTTGGGCATTGGCACATGCATGCTGATGAACAACCCAAATTACTCTTTAGTGATAATGAAACCAATAAGCATCGCCTGTACAAAAAACCAGTGGCTGATGGTTATTTTAAAGATGCCTTTCATGATTATATTGTTAATGGTGATCAGACTGCCATTAATGATGCGCAAACAGGTACACGTGTTGCAATTCATTATGGTATTGAAATACCACCAGGCGAAAGTCGTCAAATTCGTTTAAGACTACGACGCAATACCTTATCCAGGCTTGTGGAGGATTTTAAGGATTTTGATTCATCCTTTGAATTATGTCTTGCAGAAGCGGATGGCTTTTATAATCATCTACAGCAAGACCTTCACGATGAGGATGCTCGCAATGTCCAACGTCAGGCATTGGCTGGCATGATCTGGAGTAAGCAGTTTTATCATTTTGATGTCGCTCGATGGCAGAAAGGTGATTGTGGGCATCCAGCCCCCCCTGAAGAGCGAATGCTAGGGCGAAATAAAGATTGGGAGCACCTCAATAATGGCGATATTATCTCCATGCCTGATACTTGGGAATACCCCTGGTATGCCGCCTGGGATCTGGCATTTCACTGTATTCCCTTTGCACTGATTGATACTGACTTTAGTAAAGAACAATTATTGAAACTCACGCGTGAATGGTATATGCACCCCAATGGTCAATTACCTGCATACGAATGGAATTTTGGTGATGTCAATCCACCTGTACATGCCTGGGCAACTTTACGGGTATTTCAGATCGATAGAGAGCAAAGAGGAGACAAGGGCGATCTTTTATTTCTTGAACGCGTTTTTCACAAACTGCTTCTAAATTTTACCTGGTGGGTTAACCGCAAGGATGAGGATGGCAATAATATCTTTAATGGCGGTTTTCTTGGTCTGGATAATATTGGAGTTTTTGATCGCAGTAAACCCCTTCCTGGTGGTGGCCATATCAATCAGGCAGATGGCACTGCCTGGATGGCAATGTACTGTCTTAATATGATGCACATTGCGCTTCAATTAGCCTTATCCCATAGCCGTGCATATGAAGATATAGCCAGTAAATTCTTTGAGCATTTTTTGTATGTAGTTCAGGCGATGGAAAAACGGATTTCAGAAAATGGACTATGGAGTGAAGAAGATGGATTTTATTATGATGTATTGAATGCCCATAATGGGGCATCTATCCCCTTGAAAATTAATTCCATGGTGGGTCTTATTCCGCTGTTTGCCGTTGAAGTCTTGAGTTCAGAATATTCTGATTCACTGCCTGGATTTGCCAGTCGTTTACACTGGTTTCTGGATAATCGTCCCGATCTTGCCAAACTAGTATCACGATGGGAGGAACCTGGCCAACATAAAACGGCATTGCTATCACTCCTACGTGGACATCGTATGAAGCGATTGCTGATAAAAATGCTTGATGAGACGCGCTTTTTATCCGATTTCGGTGTGCGCTCTCTGTCGAATCATCATGCAGCCAATCCATTTGAATTCAATTTGGATGGAGAGCATTATCGAATTTCATATGAAGCAGGGGAGTCAGAAAGTGAGTTGTTTGGGGGGAATTCAAACTGGCGTGGACCAATCTGGTTTCCACTCAATTACTTACTGATTGAATCACTGATCCGTTTTCATGACTACTATGGTGATGACTTTAGAATAGAGTATCCCGTCGGGTCAAAACAAACTCTTAGTCTAAAAGAAGTTGCCCTAGAAATAAAAAAACGTCTTACTCAATTATTTTTACGAGATGAATTGGGCAGAAGAGCTGTGCTGGGTGATCACGAAAAATTACAGACTGATCCACATTTTAAAGACTACTTGCTATTTTATGAATATTTTCATGGTGATACGGGGCGTGGTCTTGGAGCCTCACATCAAACGGGCTGGACAGGCCTGATAGCAAATTTACTGCATCCTTTATAGTTCATTAGAACTTATACAACACTTGCATATGCTTGGCTAAAGCCATAGAAAATTATTAAATTAATATATTGCTATATCATGTAATATTTATATAATGTGCCTTATTTTATGAACTCACTGGCTTTCTACATTATATGAAACGTTTGTTAATTGGCATTTTAGTCATTATTATCCTAGGTATAGGCTCTGCAAAAGCAGGAACAGATATTTGCATCACCGGTATTTCAGGTCTTTATTCGCTAACAACACCCAATTATTCAGCCATCATTAATCATCAATCTTCAAACAAACAAGTAATGCATATTAGATTTGAACACAATAATGCTTATGAATATGCGATGTTTTTTGATGATGGTAATGGTGATGTTAAAATCCTAAGAGGAAATCTGTCAAGTAACACTTGTGATCAGGGCAATGTTTATATTAACGGTCTAACTGAAGAATATGAATATGAAATCACAAAAAAATGCCCTTCAAAAGATAGAAGAACAGGATTTAATGTGAGGAGTTTACCATTAAGTTATACTTCCAATCAAAATGAAGCTTCTCAATTATTAAAGTTACACAGAGAAATTAATTTAAATGTGGATGAATATTTAAAAGCAGAAGTTTTACAACAGCCTTTGAATGACTTAAATATAAGACGTTTAAGATAAACTTTTTGATTTTTAAAGCATACCTTTCAAATATCAGACCGTACCATAGCATATTCCATCCCAATAGACTGAATAAGTCACTGATTGCCCATTCCTTAATTATCATTGACCAATCTCTTTCCTCATCAGCGGGTCATAAATAGCCCTCATTTTTCATTTCAAATTGCCCTATATCAGGTGTTATTTTGAATTCTAGTCAGCCTTTCTATTGTGAATTATTTTGCCTAAACTGATTATGATGGTTGACAGCTTGGTTTTGATAATGTAATTTTGATAGATTGTCGACAATCTATCGATATTAAAATTATAGCCTGTGGTTTGATAAACAGAGGGGTAGCTGGAATGGAAAAAAATTATATAAATACATATAAGCAGTCGGTGGAAGATCCTGAAGGATTTTGGGGGGAAGCTGCTGAAGCACTTGTTTGGGACAAAAAATGGGATCAGGTGCTTGATGCTTCTAATGCACCATTCTACCACTGGTTTAGCGGTGGTATGCTCAATACGTGTTATAACGCGGTTGATCGCCATGTTGATGAGGGTCGAGCCGATCAAAATGCATTAATTTATGACAGCCCTGTTACTAATACAAAACAAACTTACACTTTTCGTGAACTTCAGGGTGAAGTCGCACGTCTGGCTGGTGTGCTTAAGTCTAATGGAGTAGAAAAGGGCGATCGTGTCTTAGTTTATATGCCAATGATTCCTCAAGCGGTAATTGGTATGCTTGCATGCGCCAGAATAGGAGCTGTTCATTCGGTTGTTTTTGGTGGTTTTGCAGCCGCTGAACTGGCAACAAGGATCGATGATGCCAAACCTAAAATAGTACTCTCAGCGTCCTGTGGAATTGAGATTGAAAGAATTATCCAGTACAAACCTTTGCTTGATAAGGCCATTGAACTTTCCAGTCACAAACCTGCCAATACCATTATTTTTCAACGCCCACAGGCTGAAGCACAGATGTTGGATGGTCGTGATCTTGATTGGAGCTCAGCTTGTGAAAAGGCCGATCCAGCTGCTTGTGTCTCTGTTGCCGCCACCGATCCTCTCTATATTCTTTATACGTCGGGTACAACAGGCATACCCAAAGGTGTCGTACGTGATAATGGTGGACATGCAGTTGCAATGCTTTGGACCATGAAAAATATTTATAATGTACAGCCAGGAGAAATCTATTGGGCTGCCTCAGACGTAGGCTGGGTTGTTGGTCATTCTTATATTGTTTATGCACCGTTACTCAATGGTAATACCACTGTTATCTATGAAGGAAAACCTGTTTTTACACCTGATGCAGGTGCATTCTGGCGAGTAATAGAGGAGCATGATATCTCTGTTATGTTTACTGCCCCAACGGCATTTCGTGCGATCAAAAAAGAAGATCCTAATGGAGAACTTCTCAAAAAATATGATTTAAGTCATTTCAGGGCACTCTTTTTGGCTGGTGAACGCTGTGATCCCCCAACGCTAGCCTGGGCAGAAAACTTACTTAATGTTCCAGTGATTGATCATTGGTGGCAAACAGAAACTGCATGGGCTATTGCTGCAAATTGTCTTGGGATTGAACAACTTCCTGTTAAAGCCGGATCGCCTGCTTGCGCTGTGCCTGGTTATCAGGTTGATGTGTTAGATAATGATGGTCAAGCAGTGGCAGATGGTGATATCGGGAGTATTATGATTAAGCTGCCAATGCCTCCTGGTTGCTTACCCACCTTATGGAATGATGATGAACGCTTTGTGGACTCTTACTTAAGTACTTACCCAGGTTATTACTTAACGGGTGATGCAGGTTATAAAGACGAAGATGGTTATATCTGGGTGATGAGTCGTATTGATGACATTATTAATGTTGCAGGCCATCGTTTGTCGACAGGAGCGATTGAAGAGGTGATAGCTGAACATCCTGATGTCGCTGAATGTGCCGTTATTGGTGCTGACGATGCACTTAAAGGCGAGCTCCCAGTGGGCTTAATCGTACTTAAGAGCGGTGTTGAGCGCGGTGATGGTGAAATCGAAAAAGAAATCATTTCGTTAGTGCGAGAAAAAATTGGTCCAGTCTGTGCCTTTAAAAAAGTAGTGATTGCTGCCAGATTGCCTAAAACCCGATCTGGAAAGATTTTGAGAGGGACCATGAAGAAAATAGCCGATTGCAAGACTTACAAGATGCCTGCAACTATTGATGATCCTGCCATTTTAGATGAAATCAAAATTGTACTGAAGAGTATTGGTTATGCTTGACATTGAAAGTATTGTCGACAATATGTGTTGACAATTAAATATTGTAGCGGTATTATTAATTTCAGAGATGAATATGTCGACAGTTAAAGGTATAAAACAAGTCCCTATTACGATTGCTGAGAGAGTCTTTGATTCACTTTGTCAGGCAATTGTCACAGGTAAAATACCTGCAGGCAGTAAAATAAGTGAACCTGAGCTCGCTAAATATTATGAGGTGAGCAGAGCCTCATTACGAGATGCTATTGGTCGGCTTGAGGCCTGCAATCTGGTCATTCGACGTCCAAATGTTGGCGCCAGTGTCGTTTCTCTATCGGACGAAGAACTTCTTGAAATTTATACTGTTCGTGAGGCGCTGGAAGGAATGGCTGCCAGACAGGCTGCTGAACATATGAATGAAAAGGAGCTGGATGAGCTTCAGTCTCTATTAGAAATGGAGAGTCAAGCGAATTCCAATGACATTAATAGTGATTTTCACTATGGAATTGTCATAGGCTGCAAAAACAATCGATTAAAACGTTTGTTATGTGATGACCTCTACCATTTGATGCGTATGTATCGTTATCAATTAGGGCGTGAAAGTGGACGTACTTCATCTGCTTCTAAAGAACACGGTTTAATTATGGATGCTTTACTGGATCGAGATGGTGAAATGGCTGAGCTATTAATGCGCCGACACATTCGCAAGTCGCGCAAACATATAGAAATGCTGTTAATTAATAAAGCCAGTTGAAATTATTAAGAATCATTAACCTAAATATGAGCTGTTCAATATGAAACAAAGTGCAGATAAAAGCGTTACCCCAGGTGAAATTCTTAGAAATGCTGTAGAAACGGCAGCTCCTCTTCAGGTGATGGGAACCATTAATGCCTATACGGCAATGATGGCTGAGAAAAGTGGTGCCAAAGCCATATATTTATCAGGCGCTGGTGTTGCAAACGCGTCTTACGGGTTGCCTGATCTGGGCATGACTTCTCTTGATAATGTGTTAACGGATGTCCGTCGGATCACAGCAGCTTCTGATTTGCCTCTTCTGGTTGATATTGATACGGGCTGGGGAAGTGCATTTAATATTAGCCGTACAGTTAAAGAAATGAGTCATGCTGGTGCGGCTGGTGTGCACATAGAAGATCAGGTGC
Source organism: Gammaproteobacteria bacterium (assembly GCA_016744395.1). Taxonomy (GTDB): domain Bacteria; phylum Pseudomonadota; class Gammaproteobacteria; order GRL18; family GRL18; genus GRL18. The sequence continues at coordinate 12,053 of JADGEK010000015.1, forward strand.
AAACTAAGCGTTGTGGGCATCGTCCAGGCAAAGAAATTGTTTCCCAACAAGAAATGGTGGATAGAATTAAAGCTGCGGTTGATGCTCGTACTAACGATTTGGTTGTTATGGCACGTACTGATGCGTTAGCAGTTGATGGTATGGATGCAGCAATTGAGCGTGCGGTCGCTTGTGTAGAAGCGGGTGCCGATATGATTTTTCCTGAGGCAATGAATACTCTGGAACAGTATCGTACTTTTGTTGAAGCGGTGGAAGTTCCTGTTTTAGCAAATATCACCGAATTTGGAGCAACCCCTTTATTTACGACTGAAGAATTGCATTCCGTGGGTGTTAAATTAGCACTTTATCCGCTTTCTGCTTTCAGAGCGATGAATGCCGCAGCACTGAATGTTTATCAGACTATACTAAATAATGGGACACAACAGCCTGTATTAGATCAGATGCAAACACGAGAAGAGTTGTATGGATTTCTGGATTATCACACTTATGAACAGAAACTTGATGCGTTGTTTGAAGAAGGCAAGGAACTGTAGAAGGCTACCGTATAAAATTAAGTGGAGACTTGAATTATGTCAACAGAAAAAATGACAATTGGCAGTGCACCCAGAGCAAAAAAATCAGTTGCATTGTCGGGTGTAATGGCTGGAAATACAGCACTGTGCTCTGTCGGACGAACAGGAAATGATCTGCATTATCGAGGTTTTAATATTCTTGATTTTGCAGATAAAGCCGATTTTGAAGAGGTTGCCCACCTCCTGATTCATGAAAAATGGCCCAATAGAGCTGAACTGTCCTCATATAAAGAAAAACTAAAAAAACTCAGAACAATCCCTGAATCACTTAAACGAGTGTTAGAACAAATTCCTGCCAGTGCTCACCCAATGGATGTGATGCGTACTGGATGTTCAATGCTGGGTACTTTAGAAACAGAAGGTGATGATCATGATATAGAAGCTGCTCGAACAATAGGTGATAGAATGATTGCCTGTTTCAGTTCAATACTTCTCTATTGGTGGCATTACTCTCAAAATGGTCAACAGATTGATGTTGATACGGATGATGATTCCATTGCCAGCCATTTTTTACATCTAATGCATGGTAAGCCACCGACTGAATCACAGGTTCGGGCAATGCATATTTCTCTTAACTTATATGCTGAGCATGAATTTAATGCGTCCACTTTTGCTGCAAGAGTCATTGCGGGTACAGAATCTGATCTGCATTCGGCTGTTTCTGGTGCAATTGGTGCATTACGTGGCCCTAAACATGGTGGTGCAAATGAAGCAGCCTGTATTATTCAACAACGTTATCAAAGTGCTGATGAAGCAGAGGCAGATATACGTGAACGGGTAGCACGAAAAGAAATCATTATTGGTTTTGGTCATCCTGTTTATACTATTGGTGACCCACGTAATGACATGATTAAAGGCGTAGCAGAATCACTCTCTCAAGAACGTGATGATATGCTGATGTATGAGGTTGCAGACAGACTGGAAACGGTCATGTGGGATCTTAAGAAGATGTTTCCTAATCTTGATTGGTTTTCAGCGGTTTCCTATCATATGTTAGGAATTCCCACTTCACTATTTACCCCGATTTTTATCGTATCCAGAACAACTGGGTGGGTAGCACATGTAATTGAGCAAAGAATCGATAAAAAAATTATTCGACCCAATGCTAATTATACGGGACCAGAAAATCAAGAGTGGCAAGCAATTGATGAACGAGACTAAATTTAATTCTATTATCAGGTACCTATCAGAATGAGCTCAAATAATGTAGAAAGTAATATTCGCCCTGATGCCGATCAGGAACTGGTTGATATTGCAGATTATGTCTGTGATTATGAAGTAACATCAGATGAAGCGTTAGATACTGCGCGTAATAATTTAATGGATAGTCTTGCCTGTATGTTAATGGCACAGGAATATCCCGAAGCGGCTAAACATCTAGGACCAATTGTCCCTGGAACGGTTGTACCCAATGGTGCCAGAGTACCTGGCACTCATTTTCAATTAGACCCGGTTAAAGCAGCATGGGATATTGGTGCTCTTGTACGCTGGCTTGATTTTAATGATACCTGGTTAGCAGCAGAATGGGGACACCCTTCTGATAACTGGGGTGCTGTTCTGGGCTTAGGTGACTATTTGAGTCGTAAAGCCGTTGCAGAAGGCAAAGCACCAATGACGATGGAAATGCTATTGCACTTTATCGTTAAGGCGCATGAAGTGCAGGGTGTATTAGCCCTGGAAAACAGTTACAACCGCGTCGGGCTCGATCATGTTGTGTTGGTTAAAGTCGCTTCTGCTGCTGTGGCTGCGGTCATGCTGGGTCTGGATAAAGATCAGGTCATTGATACACTGTCACAGGCATGGGTTGATGGCCAATCGCTTCGCACCTATCGTCACACGCCTAATACTGGTTCACGTAAATCATGGGCGGCTGGTGATGCATCAAGCCGGGCTGTTCGCCTGGCAATGATGGTTGCCAGAGGTGAAATGGGTATGCCCAGTGTACTCACTGCACCTCAATGGGGTTTTTATGATGTGTTATTTAATGGTGAAAAATTTAAATTCCAGCGTCCTTATGGTAGTTATGTTATGGAGCAGGTGCTTTTTAAAATCTCATTCCCTGCAGAATTTCATGCTCAGACTGCAGTTGAGTGTGCTCTGACACTTCATTCAGAAGTTGCTGGCCGAGTTGATGACATTGAACGTATTGAACTGACGACTCAAGAGTCCGCTATCCGAATTATTTCTAAGGAAGGTCCTTTACACAATCCAGCGGACCGAGATCATTGTTTGCAATATATGGTGGCTATTGGTTTACTCTTTGGTGAACTCACAGCAGATTATTACGAAAATGATGTGGCAAAAAATCCACAAATTGACCAACTGCGTGAATTAATGAAAGTGCAGGAAGATGTTCGTTACTCTGAAGAATATCATGATCCTGAAAAGCGTTCGATTGCCAATGCAATTCAGGTCTTTTTTAAAGATGGCAGCAGCACTGAAAAAGTTGAAGTTGAGTATCCAATCGGTCACCGTCGACGTCGTGCTGAAGGTATTCCAGTGTTAGAGAAAAAGTTTTATGATGCTTTGCACAAGCGCTTCCCACACCGTCAGGCACAGAACATTTATGATCTTTGTTTGGACTCAAAACGCCTTAACACAACATCTGTGAATGAGTTTATGGATTTACTGGTTATTTAATGAGTATCATTCATTTTTGATATTCAGACAAGCTTTATAAAGACCGTGATAAAATATTATCACGGTCTTTTTTTAGCAAGGCATAAAATAAATTTTTTATTGACCTATTTTTAATAGAGAATAATGGATTATTGCCTTATTCATGGTCAGAAACTTCAGAATAAATTATAATGTTCAGTGCTGGAGAGTTTTATTTTTAGAAGCTGATCTTACCTTTCTATAGGACAACTTAATTAACACAAATGGTTTGTTATAGCTACAATATAGGCAGCTTTACGCCAGCCATAAACATCAATAACTTTTGAGGTTTATGATTTATGTTCAAATAAGAGATTTTTTATGTCAACAGCAATTATTTCCCATCAACAATGTGAATTTCATGACAATGGTCAGTCCCATCATCCAGAAAGCGGTGAACGTTTAAGTGCTATCACCAATCACTTGATTTCTTCAGGTGTTGACTGGGTACTGAGGTCTTATGATGCACCACTGGTGACTCGTGAACAACTATTATTGGTTCATGATGAAGAATATATTGATAGGGTGCTTGCCACAGCACCAGCACATGGAGAAAATGCTGTTCTGGATGGTGATACGGGAATGAACCAGCATAGCCTGGAAGCAGCTTATGCTAGTGCTGGTGCGGCAGTTATGGCAATAGATTTGACTATGCAGAAGAAACATAATCATGTTTTTTGTACGGTCAGACCCCCTGGTCATCATGCTGGTAAAAATAGAGCCGCTGGGTTTTGTATATTTAATAATATCGCAGTCGGGGCGGCTTACGCCTTGGAAAAATTTGCTTTACAAAGAATTGCTATTGTTGATTTTGATGTACATCATGGTGATGGCACCGAAGAAATCTTTAGCAGTGATCCTCGAGTATTATTGTGTTCCTCCTTTCAACATCCTTTTTATCCTTTTTCAGGGGCAGATACCAAAGCGGATAATATCTTAAATATTCCCCTGCCTGCAGGCACTGGCTCGTCAGAATGGCGCTCTGCTGTGGAACAAAAATGGTTACCAGCGCTCGACAATTTTAAGCCAGAATTAATTATGATTTCTGCTGGCTTTGATTCACATCTTGAAGATGATATGGGGGGCTTCAATCTGGTTGAAGCAGATTATCAATGGATAACCCATGAATTATGCAGCTTGGCCAAAACTCATGCTCAAGGGCGTGTGGTGTCCTGCCTGGAAGGCGGATATGACCTTTCTTCTCTGGGGCGTAGTGTCACAGCTCATATAAAAGAACTGGCAGAGTTTTGCTAATAAATTCGAGTAGAAAATAGCTGAATCAGATTATTGCGTTAGTTTTTTATAGGCTATAATAATTAATACAAACTATTAATTATGTTTATTGCATTAGATTAATTATTTGCCTATTCTGTATACATTTACAGTCTATAGGACAGTGTGTTTATGACTAATTCAAAACCAGTTAACTGGCATCAGTTAATCAAATCAGGCTCCCGTATTTTTATCGGCTCAACAGTCGCCGTGCCCAATGGCTTAATACAAAATCTTATTGACAATAGTCAGGGCCTGAATGATATCGAAGTGATTCATATGCTCACTATGTCCGATCATGAATGGGTTAAAAAGAAACATACTGATCTTTTTAAGATCAATACTTTTTTTATGGGACCAGAAGTACGAAAAGCTGTTGCTGAAGGCTATGCTGATTATACACCTGCCTATTTATCTGAGATACCAACCTTATTCAAAGATAAAATATTGTTTCTGGATGCTGCACTAATTATGGTCAGTCCGCCTGATGAATATGGTTATTGTTCCTTAGGCGTTTCTGTGGATATTGTATCAAGTGCCGTCAGATATGCTGATAAAGTTGTTGCACAGATTAATCCTCTCATGCCAAGAACGAATGGGCATAGCTTTATTCATGTTGATGAAATTGACGCCTGGATAACTGAAGAACAGGTATTGCCAGAATTCGTTCTGCAAAATGAAAATGATCCTGTATCAGAAAAAATTGGTCATTATGTTTCCATGTTAGTTGAAGATGGCAGTACACTGCAATTAGGAATTGGTAAAATCCCAGTAGCCGTTACTCGTTATTTGAACAACCACAAAGATTTAGGCATTCACTCAGAAATGTTAAGTGATGAGCTTATGCACCTTATTAACTCTGGTGTTATTACCAATCGAAAGAAAACCTTTCACCGCGGCAAAAGCATTGTTAGTTTCTGCATAGGCAGTCAGCAATTGTATGACTTTGTCGATGGAAATCCACATGTTGAATTTTTTCCTTCAGAGCATGTTAATTCTCCACTCAAAATTGCTCGAAATGATAAGATGGTATCCATCAATAGTGCCATTGAAGTGGATTTAACAGGTCAGGTAGTTGCTGATTCTATTGGTTATAATTTTTATAGTGGTATTGGCGGGCAGGTCGACTTTATACGAGGTGCTGCTATGAGTAAGGGAGGAAAGCCTATTATTGCCCTGCCTTCAACCGCCAAAAATGGTACTTTGTCGCGTATCGTTCCCTATATTACCGAAGGTGGCGGAGTAGTGACTTCACGTGGTGACGTGCATTATGTGGTCACTGAATACGGAATTGCCTCATTACGTGGCAAGAGTATGCGGGAACGGGCACTCGAAATGATTAGTATTGCTCATCCCGCCTTTCGTGATAATTTGCTTAAAGAAGTACGTAAACATTTTTGGGTCCCTGATTATCAAAAACAAAAACCCACCCCCGTTACGGAGTTTGGCCCTATTGAGTGGAAGGCCATAAAAGTGGCCAGCACAGTCTATTATCTACGACCGTTGCATCCTGCTGATGAAAGAATTTTACAAGAGTTTTTTTATTCCCACACTAAAGAAACACTCTTAATGCGTTATAGTCATAACCCCAAACAGATGTCTCGGCAAAAGGCATCTTCCTTGACTGCTGTGGATCAAAATAAGGATCTGGCCTTATGTGTTGTAAAACAGAATGGTCCACGAGAAGAAATTGAAGCAATCGGTCGATACTATTTTATTGAACAGGAAAATTGTGCTGAAGTTGCCTTTGTCGTCCGGGAAATAGAGCAAGGTAAAGGTCTGGCCAATACCTTATTAAAAGAAATGATTAAAATTGCTCTCAAGCGTGATCTGTCAAGCATGTATGCTTATGTCCGTGCTGAAAATAAAGCCATGCGTAAGGTTTTTGAAAAGAATTATTTTGTGTGTAAACCTGGGGAATCACCACAAGAAGTTATGCTTGAGTTAGATCTAAAGAGTAATGCTGTGAATCAGGATATCATTTCTGCATAATCATACTGCTATTATGGTAATTGATAACATGGAACTGGGTCTATCTCTCATGCATATGCAACTCATCAGTTGGACAAGTCGAGAGGTTTGCTGGGAGGTTCCTCTTGCCTGATCGACCAAAATAAATCGTTAGCTTAGCTATTTTACAATTCTAACCTCAGAGCTTTTGATATGAATATTGGCGTCAATATGTCCTACAGCCTTGCTATCAGATGATACTCTATTAATCATTTCTTCCATATCTTCTACAATAACCGGAGATTTTGCTCTACCTGAGAATACGAGACGCTGCCATTTTCTATTAATTGAATTTGCTGATTTTCCAGCATAACTTCTAGTAAACTGGTTACTTTTATTGCCGTCTTTAAGAAAATAAAGTCTGGCATTACTGGATTTAGCCAGGAGTATTTTTTTTATGGCTTTATTATCCAGCTCAAATGCAATATTAGTGATTGCAATTTGTTCTGCATAAAGAATCTGTGTGCTGAGCAGCAGGAGTAGGGTGCAAATTATACTGCCAGTGTTATTAAAAAGTAATATGGGTATTCTTTTCATCTTAATATGCTTAAAATATAAAATTAACAGATATTGAAAAAATACCAAATTCTTCAGGTCTATTTCCTGATTCATCAGGTGCAAGATTGATTTGGTAATTATTTTCTCCAAGTCCATCATTTTTATAGTGAGAGTATTCCAGTTTAACATCTGCTGTTGGAGCAAAATCCCACTTTAGACTTGCAGTTACAAAACTTAGGTTATTGGTGATATTTAAATCCTTAGACAAACTACTCGGGGTGTTAGAATGACCATAAGTCAGTGTTGGCATAAAATTTCTATATTTGTAACCAGCGGTTATATAATAGCCATCTATCGGTTCAACAAAAAAACTATTATCTGTGCGCCTTGATGCATATTCGGCCATTAATAAATATTTTTCATCTTCAAATTTAAATCCAATAGAATCAAAAGTCATTGTATCTTTGTTTGGAAAAGCATTCGACGGGATATAAAAAGGTAACTCTGTGTCTATATCTGCTTCGGCTTCTGAGTGATTTATTCTTAGTGTGTAATCCCCCCAGAATAATGATGCAGTTAAAAACAGTATACCTTTTCCTTTGATTTTAATCTTATCTTTAGTGCCTGTTACGGTATTAGAATATAAAAAAGACTCATCACCATCACCATATGCTATTTGAATTTCATAGTCGAAATCGTCATTAATAGATGATGAAAAAATAAAATCAATTCCTTCGTATTCTAAAATAGGAACCTGACCATAGACAGTAATAGGGTTATTGGCCCAGGGTAACAAATAATTGGCATCCAGAAATTCAGAATTTAAAAAAAATGGAGTTCTTAGGCGACCAATGCGAGTCTGTAAAAAGTCACTGGATTGATATGAAATAAAGGCTAAATCTGTATAATATTTCATATCGTAGTTGTTTAAATAGTCGTGTTTAATAGCTCCCTGATAGGTTATAGATAAATCATCGGTTATGCTTATATTTAACTGTCCCGCTAATTTAGTTCCTTCTTTAAACGTTACATCGTCATCTATTCCAGTAAAAGCAGACTCATCTGAGTTTATTGCAGCTTGTAGCGTACCAAAACCTTTAAATGAATAGTCAAATGCGTAGCTGTTGTAAGAAAGTGTTATTAGTCCAATTAATACGATAGCTATGGAAATATTTTTTGTCATATGATTGTTCAAAATTTATTGGGAGTTAGGATTAAAGTTTTTTTGCAAAAAGTATGATTCTGGTTTGCCAATAAAATAGCCCTGAGCGTTGGAAACCTTTAAGTCTTTTAGCTTGTTTAATATTGCTTCGTTTTCTACATATTCGGCTATTACTTTAAGGCCATAGGCTTTTGCCATCTCCGTAATACTTTTTACAAAAATCTCGTCTTCATAATTTTCAACCAGATTTTTTATGTATAAGCCATCTAATTTGACATAAGCTAAAGGCATTTCTCTAAGATAATTTATGGAGGTAAAACCAACACCAAAATCATCTAATGCAATGGATACTCCTTTATCAACCAGTTTTTCAAGGTTTTCTACTGCCAGGCCAAAATTGCTTATGACTGAAGTTTCTGTAACTTCAAGTGTAACATTTTCTGCTGGAATATTATGTCGATTTAATTGATTGGTTACAATTGTATCGTAATTAGATTGCTGTAAAGTTGGTGCTGAAACATTAATTGAAAAGCATAAATCAGGATCTGTTTCAATCTTTTTAGAAAGTATTTTAAATGCTTTTCCCATAATATAATCATCAAGCTGATGTATCATACTATTTCTTTCGGCCACTTGAATAAATTCATCTGGAAATAATTTTTCTCCATCATCAAAAACGATTCGTGTCAGTACTTCATAATGGGAAATTATTTCTTTTTCAATGTTCCATATTGGTTGGAATAGAAGTTGTATAAAGTCATGTTCCAGTGCGTAGTGAATTTTTTGGGCAACATAGTTTTCACGTTTAATAACTTGTAAATGGTCGTCATTGTTATCATATAAATACCATAAGGTACCTTCTTCTTTTTTTGCAAGAAATAATGCATACACAAGCTTTCCAAGTATATCTTCAGCCTGGTTCATATTTCCAGTCAGTAAACCTCCAATAGAACAATCATAATGAATAAAGTTTTGTACCGATTGTTCTTGTTGCACAGAGATTTGAGGTGTAACAATGGAATTAAGATCAAAATCCATTTGCAATTCATTAGAAAATTTTACAATGATTTTTTTTACGGCTTTAATATCTATTCTGTATAAAATAACAGCAAATTCATCGGCAGCCAGTCGAAAGATTCCATCGTTTACTCGTGTTAGTTTTTTTAAGTGGTCTGCTGTAGCAGATAAAACAGCATCTCCAGTTTGTTGGCCGAATAAATCATTAATTGATTTGAATCGATTAATATCAATATATAAAATTAAAGCATTATGTTTTCTAGTCGTTATTTGTTTTAGTGCTTCATGAAAAGCTGTTCGATTTTGCAGGCCTGTTAATGTATCATGATAGGCCATCCATAATAATTTGTTTTCAGCATTAACACGCTCTGTTAGATCGCTTCCTTCAGATAGAATTAAAGGATCCCCATTTTCATCTTCAACTAGCACATGAGACCAGGAAATATGTATGTTGCTATTTTTTTTAGTATCATAAAAAACTGCATCATGTTTATAGAAATTGAGTTCTTTGTCTAATAATTTATGGATTTGTTTATCAAAATTCTTTGGGTAAGTTTTTTCAGAACAAAGATTGTGAAATGATATGTCTTTATATAGAGAGCTATCTTTGCTAATGATTGGCTGCTTATGGTGAATGATGTTATCTTCAGTATCAATTAACTGTTTTAGTTTTGTATTAATTAAGACAATATCCATATTTTTATCTTGAATAAGAATATAAGAACTTGATTCATTAATAACTCTTTGTGAAAAAGCCATTGAGCGATTTATTTGTGATAATTGATTTTCTATACTGCTTTTGAAGGTTTTATTAGTCAGGTTTAAACTTTGTAAGCGGTTGGTTAGTTTAATCTCAGTATGTTCTAACTCATCAAATTCATCAATAACATGAGATGATTTTTTAGTGTTAATACTATTTTTAGCATCTTCAAACTTTTCCTGGGCTAATAGTTTTAAAGAATTTGATAAATTAGTAAGTCTCTGAACTGAAGTGTTCATGGCAAAATAGAGGATTAATTCAGAAATCAACCAAATTAATAACCCAGTTAAAATAATATCCTTAACATTTTTTTTTAATTGTAAATATTTTTCAGATTCATCATTGAGGATAATAAAATTAACCTTTTGCATTTGAAAACTTGTATCATCTAATGCTGTTAATCCTGTTTCTAGTATAGCAATACTTATATACTTTCCCTCAAAACCAATCATCTTTTCTTCAACTTTTGTTAAATCCGGGAATAGCTTTGATATGGATTGTAATAATTGAATAGATGATTCATATTCAGTTATGGCCATTATGTCTATTTCCCAATTATTTATTATTCTGTCTTTAGATATATGGGGTGACCTATTGCTACTGCTTTGCCTGATAATGCCTGCATTTTCATTTATTGCCTGGTGAAAGAGAAAAAATTCATTTGCTAAACTTTTACCTGTAATCATGGCGTGGATATCATCACCATGGGTAATAGGGTCAATATTAAAAAATATACAATCTTCATTACAGTGTAAAAAAGATTGAGTTTCCCCTTTTGTTACTGCCTGATTTACATAAGCAGACAGTGTTTTTCTAAAAGTTTCCTGACCAGGATCATTCTCTAGTTCAGAAAATTGTACAAGTGCTTTTTTGGGGCTTTTCCAAATTTCTAAAAACAAAATATCCATTTGCTCATTTAATATTTCCCATACTTTACTAATATGGGCTTCTTTACTTTGTGATGAAGGGGAGTAGTTGCTTGTGTATATTAGATTTTCAGTAAGCTCTGAAATCTGAGTCAGGCTCGCTTGCTTATTAGATAAAAGCTTGATTAATAATTCCTTATTAAACTGGAATTGCTCTAAACGTTGTTGCTCAAATGATGTGTGGGTTTTGTTTATTGTGTAAAAAACAACAGATGCAAGAATTGCTATAGAAATTGTGCTGAGTAATATTATACTTTTCCATTTAATACTAAGAAATAATTTCATTAATAAACTCAGATTTTTAGAGCACCACAACAAATAAAGTGACAGATTAGGAGTAATTGCCTCTATTATGCTAAAAATTTAGTTTAATACTAAACTTAACTACTATTATATCAATGAATGGACTAATTTATACTGAAAAATAGGTTATTTGTATAATTAAATTATTGCACGATAATCAATTATTATTGTACGGTAATAATTGATTAGTGCAACTGATAATTTGTTTTAGGATTTTGTCTGCTCTATACTGGAATGGAAAGTATGGCTGTCCTGTAAAGGCCTCTTTTTTTAATTAACTGAATTGCTTATTTCGATACTTACAGAAACATAAGGACACATTGATTTTTAAAAATGTGATGAGAGTTATAGAAAAATCGAACTTCTAAATTTTTCTTTCCTGGTCTTTGTGAACCAACAAACTGATGTCAGAACAATAAACGAGAAATGAAAAAAAATAATATACTTTCACAAATTGAGTCCTTAAAAGTTGAGCAATCAATGTCGTCATTAACTTTTTCGGAACGTTTAGCACGAGAGAACTTATGGACAAAAACTTTTTCCACTCGTGTTATTTCAGAATATAAAAAATATATTTATCTTGTCTATTTATCAGATACCGAAATTACACCATCTGATGAAGTAGATCAAGCCTGGCATTTACACTTGACATATACTAAATCCTATTGGGATGACTTATGTAAAGAAATTCTTGGTTTTAGTTGCATCACATCCCAACAAAGGGTGGAATTGATGAGCAGAACAGATATAAACAACAATATATTCGCACACTCTCTCTGTACGAAGAAGTCTTTGATGAGAAACCACCAACTGATATTTGGCCGACAGTAGATAAAAGATTTGAAGCAATAGAAAAGTTTGTACGAATAAACCTTGAAAATAAGTGGCTTATACCAAAACCAAGCTTGACGTTACAGAAGTTAATGCTTGTTATTATTGCTCCTCTTTTTCTTGTTGCTTGTACAGAAAACATAGGTGATAAAGATATTTGGTTCTGGTTCAAAGTCGCTTTAGGAGTGTATGTGATTTATAAAATTCTAAGTTGGTTAAGTTCTGGAGGAGGAAAAAACTCAGGAGGTGGAAGTGGAGGAGGAGTAGGCTGCGGTGGATAATTTGTCTCTAACTATAAGGTTATTCACAGTGGAAAATTTGGTCATTGTTTAATTTCAAGACTTGGAGTTTTTGTCAGAATAGGAGCACAAATCACAGCCTCTGGAACAACCAGTTTTCCAGTGACAACGACGTTCTGTGCAAAACAATCTCTATTGTTTGAGAAACATTAGACCAGTTATTCAGGGGTATTTATGAAACAGAGCATAATATTACTTTCGCTTGTTTTTCTTATCACTTTTAGTAGCAATTGTTTTTCAGAAGATGTACTCACTATTACCTACGGCTCTCAATATAAACCTTTTGCCTGGGGTAAAAATA
>JADGEK010000015.1:24761-66188 GCA_016744395.1 Gammaproteobacteria bacterium
TTGTTTTTCTTATCACTTTTAGTAGCAATTGTTTTTCAGAAGATGTACTCACTATTACCTACGGCTCTCAATATAAACCTTTTGCCTGGGGTAAAAATAGCGTTGCATATGGAGTACAGAGGGATTTTGTTGAGAAAATTTTGGTAGAAAAAATGGGAATAAAAGTAAATCATGAAGTTTACCCATGGAAACGATGTCAAATATATGTCAAAGAAGGTATAAAGGATGGATTTTTTACAGTTCCCACCCCAGAAAGGTCAGAATATACAATAAACAGCAGTATTCCGTTTTATGAAACACATTTCGTAATGCATACTTCCAGACAAAATCCGAAAATAGAACGATTGAAAACTGTCAAATCATTAATGGATTTAGAGTCGATGCCTGATATTAAGCATGTTCATATGCTTGGATCAGGATGGCATGAAAATGCACTCAAAAAAATGAAAGTTGTATATACATCAGTTGATGCGTCAGCAATTCCTTTAATGCTTAAATTCCAACGAGCTGATGTATACATAGAACAATCTGAAATGTTTAGATATCAAGCTAAAGAAAAAGGTATTTTGAAAGAAATATTAACTATGAAAGAACCTTCAATTAGAAAATTAGGATGGCATCTATTTATTAGCAAAAAATCAAAAAATATAGCATTGATGCCTAAAATTAATAATATGTTGGAGAAATTAAAAATTAGTGGAGAATTGGAAAAGATAAAGTTGGAAATTTTTAAAAAGAATGGTATCGAATAAACACCACAGAACATAAATTTCCAGTACAGTCGAACTCCTGACTTTTGACAAAAAAATTCAATAGATAATTCACATCATGACACTAAATTGTAAGTTTAGTCTTACGTATTCGTGAAAAATCATGATTATGAGTTTTTCATTAAAGACGTCTGTGCTATGCTCAAAGTCCTTTATTTTTAAATAAAGTACGCTCATTGTCTTGTTCTAATTAAATCAACGTACCCCTGTTTTGAATAGCCGTGTGATCAGTTTTTTATGCACGTTATTAATTCGCAGGTAATGCTACGGAGGTAGACAGATGTTTAAACCGTTGTTGGAATCGATAAGTTTCTTGCGAATGCTTAAAATCCTAATAATGATTTTAGCCTTCACTTATGTCACTGCGTGTGCCTCTAAAAGCGGTCATACAGCTAAGCAAATTGACGATCCAGCGCTTGAAGTTGCAATGCAAAAATTTGTCAAAGCGCTGCATAACAAGGATATAAATGCGTTTGCGGCGTTGTTTTCGAAAAATAATAATTGGAATTATGTAGGCACAATCATCACCCCTGTTTTAACGAGCGAGCATACATATGCAGCTCTCATAGTCGATCTTCGCCAAAAAACAGGTTTATATGAAAGCCTATTTGATTCAGGTGGAGATGATACGTTCAGGGATTACATTAGCATGACGGATGGCAAACCTTGGATTCGTACAGGTGATCATCAGTTTTCGCCTCCAGATTTGCCAGATATACATGAGAGCGTTTATGTTAAGTGGCGATATGAAGGGCAGCGCTGGGTGGTTGATGTGATAGCAGAGCCTGCATCGTAATTTGTGGCCAATTAAAAACTTTTATTCTAAAGAGGGAAAGGACTAATGTCTACACTGAGAAAAGGGAGCCGCGGCAGTAGTGTACGTGACCTGCAATATCTGCTCAATATGAATTTAAATCCAGATCCAAATCTTATTGTAGATGGCAAATTTGGTAATGGTACTTACGAGGCACTAAAGCGGTTTCAGGCTCAGGAGGGGCTGGAAAATGATGGTGTTGCAGGTGACAAAACCTGGGCAGAACTTGGTGATCTTGGAGTTGAAGAAGCACCCCAATGCGGCGGTATCATACCTGTTTGGATGCATATGGCGATTAGTGAGTTAAATTTGGGAGTAAGAGAGAAAGCTGGTGCTGCGCATAATTCTCGTATCCTTGAATATCATCAGGCCACTAATCATGGTGCGACAAGAGACGAAAATGCCTGGTGCTCCTCATTTGCTAACTGGTGCATTCAGCGCAGTGGTCTTTCGGGAACGAGAAAGGCAAATGCTCGATCCTGGCTCGGCTGGGGTACTGAGCTAAACAAGCCTCGATACGGTTGTGTGACCGTGCTATGGCGTGAATCAAAAAACAGTTGGAAGGGACATGTTGGATTCTATATTGGGCATCGTGATACCAACAATATATTGCTTCTTGGAGGGAATCAGGGAAATGCGGTCAAGATTGCCTCGTATAAAGCATCACGACTGCTCAGTTATCGCTGGCCTGCAGACCGTGCATAGTCAGAAGTGTCCCACAGTGGTAGGTTAAAACAGATGGCTAAATAATCGAATGTCAGCTTTTTTTAAATAATTTCTAATTTTTAAAATCACTTTAAAATGATCAATGTAAAATGCTTTATTTGCAATAAGCTTAGTCTGGCGAAGGACATTTTATACTGCTTGTGTCGTTAGACATAAAAGTCAGCGTTTTGCCCGCTGAAATGATTGGGCAAAACTCGTCCATAGACTATCTATAATTTCTTATACGAGCGAACCATCTTAAAGGCTTTCAGTCTACGCTTTTTCTTGTTTGTGTAACCAAACCTCCAGACCTTGTGCGCAGAGTACCAGATCAGGTGCAATTAATCGATCTAGGTCTTGTTTGGATATATCGCAGCCATGTTTCTGAATATTTTTCAGATGGTAGTTTGTTATTTGCTCAAGCAAGTTTTCATAACGATTTTCAGAATTAAGACTGAGTGCAATATCAACATAGGCATCGAGATCTCGATGTAACTGTTCTGCATGCTCTTTAGGATTTTCCAACATGCCATAATGAGTCAAAAACACTCGTTCGGGATGAAACGACAATAGTTTATCAATACTTTGGTGCCACACAGGTGGATCCAGCTGTACTGGACTGGTGACAGGCATAAGATAGCGACCATTACTGGAGTGTAATTCTGGATAGCCATTACCAAAAACATCTCCGGTAAATAAACCTTTGGATTGTTCATCCCAGACCGTTAAATGATGGCGAGCATGTCCTGGGGTATCAATCAGGTATAGAGTACGGCCATTTAAATTCAGCAGCATACCATCTTCCATTTCAATTACCCGTTCTTCAGGTATTGGTAATAATTCATCAAATTGTTGATTAAAGGCTTCTTCACCATAAACAGTTATCACCCCCGCTTGCAGTTTACTGGGATCAATCATATGGCGTGCACCAAAAGGGTGAATCACAAGTTGTGCTTGTGGTAATTCTGCCATTAACTGCCCGGCACCTCCCGCATGATCAAGATGAACATGAGTGGGGATGATGTATTGTACTTGTTCTTTAGAGATAGAATGCTCTTCTAACAGAGCCATAATTAAGGGTGTTGTACGAGCAGTCCCTGTATCAATTAAGGCGAATTGACCATTAGATTCCAGCAAGTAACAGCAGGCAATACCTTCACTTTGATACCAGCTTTCAATACAGGTAATTCCATACGGTAGTTCTTTATATTTAAGTTGAAACATATTTTTCCAGTTCAGGCTAATTGTTGTGAGATTATAGTTTGACCAAAATGGCGAATTTAGGATTATAGGATATCATAATGTGTTCATATTTATGGAGAAGGGAGCGTATTTAGAAAATAATCTGCCTAAAGAACTTATTTAAGAGTTAGCTTTTCCTTATTTAATTTAGTATTTGCGAAAAATAAAAATATGATGAATCAAACAAAAGTGTATTACAACCTATGAGACCAATTTTAATCAGTCACTAAGCTGATCATTGCAAGAACGTTTAAGAGTCTCTGAAGGTGATTCATTAAATACCTTGTAGTAGTCTATTGCGAATTGCCCCATGTGCAAAAAGCCAATATTAAACGCAATGTCACCACCAAAAGTATCTAAGTTGCTTGATGCGCCTAATGGATCGTATTGTTGGCTTGGAAAAGGCAGTACAAGAACAATATAAAAATTGAACCTCAAACATATAAATAAAAATATCGGTATTATTAAAAGTTCTAACTTTTAATGTTCTTCTATAAATATTAACAAACAAATTGTCTCAGAGAGCCTCTTGTTAACGCTTGTTTTTTTTCAGTCTTTCTGCTTCATCAGAAGGACTATGGTTTTATTAAACTGGTACTCTAGAAATGGATACGGTCACCGCTGGATGTGATGCTTTAATAGTTCGGTTAACAGTCATTATGTAAAAAAGTGTTGATTGAAGGCAGTATGCTGAAGGGCCATCCCGCTTATGGTCTGAATGGTGGTTTATCCAGACACGGGGTGTTGAACAACTGATTTAATAACAGCTCATGTAGTGTTATGGACTGTTTATTGATTAAAGTGGTTAAAAACAGGGTTTTTCTGGTGCTTTCTTAAAACGATCGATACTCTCAATGATTTCACTTTTAGCCTCTTCCACACCGACCCAGCCCACTATTTTTACCCATTTACCTGGTTCTAAATCTTTGTAATGTTGAAAGAAGTGAGCCATTGTATCTAATAATGTTGATGGCATTTCACGAAAAGAACTGACATTTGTGTACATACCAGTGAGTTTGTCAATGGGAACGGCAAGAACTTTAGCATCCAGTCCTGCTTCATCCTCCATCTGCAACATCCCAATAGGACGACATTGAATAACAGAACCAAACTTCAATGGCATGGGAGTAACCACCAAAACATCAACGGCATCGCCATCATCTGAAAGTGTGTGAGGAATATAACCATAGTTACATGGGTAGACCATTGCGGTGCCGATAAAACGATCAACAAACATGGCGCCTGTTTCCTTATCGACTTCATATTTAACGGGATCACTATGAGATGGGATCTCAATAATTACATTAAATTCATTGGGTATATTTTTACCTGTTGTTACTCTATCAAGGTTCATTAAAACAGCCTGTATTCTAATTTTAAAACATGATTGGAAGCAACAAGTATACCAGATTTATTTTCATTTCAAAGTCATATAATTATCTTTATCTGATGTTTTTTTATCTCGAATTTAAAAAATGTTTAATACAAATTGATTATAAAATGGAAGATATCTTTCCACTTTTGTTTTTTCTATACCACTGTTTGTCACGTCCAGTATCAGTTATTCGCTATTGGCATTTATCTTGCTCTTATCCTGTTATTGGTACTAAAAAGACATTTTGTAATAGGGTTATGGACTCCTTTAAGGAGACATAACATCAGCATACATTAGGTGTGCTCTATAGAATTAAGACCTGGAGGATGGAGATGGCAGAAAACGAATTTAACTTTTCTGAGTTGGAAAAACGATTGGGAGTGAATCGCAGAACCTTTTTGAAATTTTGTACGGGTGTTGCAGCTTCATTAGGTTTACCCACAAGTGCTGCTGTGGCGATGGCAGAGGCGGTCGCCGATATCAAAAAACGTCCTCCAGTTATCTGGCTGCATGGGCAGGAATGTACAGGTCCAACGGAAGCATTGTTGCGTTCGGAACAACCTTCAATGGAACATCTTATTCTCGATCTCATTTCTTTAGATTATCATCAGACTCTCGATTCCGGTGCAGGTCATCAGGTTGAGGACATGAAGAAGAAATCCATGCATGATAATAAAGGTAAATACCTTCTGGTTATTGAAGGTGCCATTCCTGAAAAAGACAATGGCATCTATTGTAAAATTGCTGGTGAGACGATGACTGATTTAACCCGTGAGGCAGCTGAACATGCGGCCGCGATTGTTGCTTACGGATCCTGTGCGAGTTGGGGAGGAGTTCAGTCTGCTTCGCCTAATCCGACTGGTGCGACGGGTGCACCTCAGTTTTTGAAAGATAAGACCGTATTGACCATTCCAGGTTGTCCTCCTAATCCTGCCAATTTCATTGGCTCTGTGCTTTATTTTGTTACCTTTGGAAAGTTACCTCCCATTGATGACAAAGGCCGTCCCAAGTGGGCCTATGGTCGTCTGGTTCATGAGAACTGTTATCGTCGTCCACATTTTGATGCGGGTCGTTTTGCCACTGAATTTGGTGATGAAGGCCATAAGAAAGGCTGGTGTCTTTATAAAATGGGTTGTAAAGGGCCAGAAACATACAACAACTGTTCCAGCCTGGAATACAACAATATCGGAGGTCAGGTTTGGCCTGTCGGTGTGGGCCATCCATGTTTTGGTTGTTCAGAAAAAGGGGTTGGCTTTAATAAACCTCTGTTCAGTCTGGCTGAAGTCATAACTCATACACCGCCCAATATGTTCCCTACTATTGAAGATAGAGAAGATGCCAGTGGCATAACGGCAGGTGCAGCGGCTCTAGCGGGTGCTGCGGTTGGAGCGGCGATTGGTGCAACAGCCATGTCAGCTAAAAAGCTGGATGAAACACAAAGTAACAGCAATACAGATAAAAGCTGAGGAGGTGTGAAATGAAGCGTAGAAATTTTCTAAAAACCTCACTGGGTGGGACTGTAAGTGCTGCAGCGGCTTTAGGAGGCACTGTATTTAGTGGTACCGCTCAGGCAAGAGCGAATCTTGAACCAGCACCAGAAGCAGTGGGCATGTTATTTGATTCGACTTTGTGTGTTGGCTGTAAAGCCTGTGTCACCAAGTGTAAACAGGTCAATGATATGCCACCAATTATTGAGGGTGATCATACCGCATGGGATTCCGCTCGAGATTTATCAGGTGATACTCTGAATGTGATCAAAGTTTATCAAAATGGTAATCGTGCGACCAAAGATGCAGAAATTGATGGTTTTTGTTTTGAGAAACGCAGCTGTATGCATTGTGTTGACCCTGGCTGTGTCTCTGTTTGCCCAACGACATCTATGCAACGCAATCCAATAACTGGAATTGTCACACATCATCCTGAAACATGTATCGGCTGTCGTAACTGTATGGTGGGCTGTCCATATAATGTCCCTCAATTTCAATATAACGAAGTCTTCGGTCAGATTAATAAATGCCAAATGTGTAACCAAAAAGGGGTTGAACGAATTGATAATGGTCAAATGACAGGCTGTGCAGAAGTGTGCCCCACAGGTGCAACTCTTTTTGGACCTCGTAAATTGCTCTTGAAAGAAGCCAAACAGCGTATGGCAGTGAAAAAAGGTGATATCTATCAGTATCCACGAGGAGATATTAGCAAACCTGATAACTATTATGAAAAAGAAGTCCCTGACTATAAACAACATATCTGGGGTGAAAAAGAAGCAGGCGGCACTAATGTCATGCATATTTCATCCGTTTCTTTTGACAAACTGGGCATGCCGCCTTTAAGTGAACGATCGGCCCCCTCAGTGGTAGAAGGTGTACAGCATACCCTATACAGTTATCTTGCCTTACCCGCACTTGCACTGGCTGGACTGACTTATACGGTAAAACAAAATACGTCTGATCACGATGATGACGATGGGGGTGAATCATGAGTCAATATCAAGCTCTGGGAGGGCGTATCCTCACGAAGCCTTTTATGGTATTAGGGTTGATTTTTGCGATTAGCCTTTATTTTATGTTTGAGCGCTTTGTCACTGGTGGCATGGGTGCAGTCAGTAACCTTAATGGTGGCTTTGCCTGGGGGATCTGGGTTGTCTATGATGTGGTTATTGGTACCGCATTTGCCTGTGGTGGTTACGCTTTGGCAATTGCTGTGTATGTGTTTAATAAAGGCCAATATCATCCCTTGGTTCGACCTGCAGTACTGGCCAGTTTGTTAGGTTATGCGCTGGGTGGTTTTGGTGCTTTTTTTGATATGGGTCGCTTCTGGCAATTTTATGAAATCTTCCTTCCCTGGAACTGGAACTTTAATTCCGTCATGCTGGAAGTGGGTCTATGTGTCGCAACTTATATTCTGGTTCTGGCTCTGGAATTTTCTCCCGCACTCTTAGAAAAGCTGGGCCATAAAAAGCTTTTAAAGTTGCTTAATAAAGTATTGTTCTTGTTCATTGCTCTGGGAATATTACTCCCCACCATGCACCAGTCTTCGCTGGGTTCTCTGCTCATTGCTATGGGACATAAGGTGAATCCTTTGTGGCAGGTTATGCACATGCAACCATTATTAGCACTGATGACAGCGATACTAATGGGCTTTTCTATTGTTTTGTTTGAAGCATCTACCGTCACAGTGGGTTTTAAGCGTAACTCAGAAACTCATATGTTATCAGGACTGGGCAAAATTATTGTAGGTCTGTTGATTGCTTTCTTAGTGGTGCGTTTTGGTGTGCTGACATTTCAGGGCAAACTGGGACTGATTTTTGCTGGAGACTTTGCTTCCTTTATGTTCATACTGGAAAATATTCTGTTTGTTATCCCTCTGATTATTCTGCTTTCACCTCAAAGAAGAGCGCAGGGCAGTAAGCTGCTCATTGCAGGAGTTTGTTTATTACTAGCGGGTAGCTTATACCGTTTTGATGCCTTCCTGCTAACGTTTAATCCAGGCCTTGGTTACAACTATTTTCCTTCGGCACCAGAAATCATGATCACCTTGGGTGTGATTGCTTTTGAACTGATGGCTTACATTCTTATTGTTAAATTATTACCCGTCATGCATCGCGAAGAGCATGCTTAATATCGATTATTAAGGAGAGTTACCTTGAGTACACGAATTACAGTTGATCCAATCACCCGAATAGAAGGACACCTTCGCATCGATGTTGAAATAAATGATGAAGGTCAGGTCAGTAAATCCTGGTCATCCGGCCAGATGTGGCGTGGTATTGAAAATATTCTTATCGGCAGAGATCCCAAAGAAGCGTGGACGTATACACAACGCTTTTGTGGTGTGTGTACGACCATTCATGCGATTACTTCAGTCCGTGCTGTTGAAGATGCTTTGAACTTAGAAGTGCCGTTGAATGCTCATCTGGTGCGTAACATCATTCAGGCGGCTCATGCGCTGCAAGATCATATTGTTCACTTCTACCATCTATCCGCAGTGGACTGGGTGGACGTGGTTTCTGCTCTGGATGCTGATCCAGTGGCCACCTCAAAACTGGCAGAATCACTCTCTGGCTGGTCACTTAATGGTCCTCATGAAATGAAGGCTGTTCAGGATCGTCTAAAGACATTTGTTAAGAGTGGGCAACTTGGACCATTTGCCAGTGGTTACTGGGGACATCCAGCTATGAAACTGCCACCAGAAGTGAACTTGATGGCGGTTGCTCATTATTTACAAGCGCTTGATGTGCAGCAATATGCCAATAAAATTGTGGCGATTCTTGGAGGTAAAACACCTCATATTCAGAATGTAGCTGTTGGTGGTATCAGTAACTCCATCAGTCATGATGCCCCTTCAGTACTTAACATTGAACGTTTAATGTTGATTGAAGGCTTTATTGATAAGTTAGATCATTTTGTTAAAACAGCCTATATGACCGACGTACCAGCTATTGGTGCGTTCTATCTGGACTGGACAGGTTATGGCAAAGGAGTCACTAATTATTTATCTGTGCCTGATTGCCCAACGGATACCAAATTATTAGACTTTGAACTGCCTGGTGGATATATCCAGAATGGTGACTTGTCGACCTTTAAACGCATCGATGACTGGAGTAATGAATACTTCCGCAAAGGGGTTGCTGAAAGTTCTAAACATGCCTGGTATGAAGGTGATCAAGCATTACACCCCTGGAAAGGTACGACTAATCCACAATACACCGACTTTCAGGATGAGGGACAGTACTCATGGATTAAAGCGCCAACCTTCTATGGTGAACGTGCAGAAGTGGGTCCATTGGCTGATGTTCATGTGGGCTTGGCATCAGGTCATAAAGGCTATACCGAATACACTCATCAGGCGGTTGATGTCATTAAGACTGTATCAAAGAATCCTGATATTCCATTATCAGCATTGCAATCAACCATTGGTCGTCATGCCGCTCGTGCGATACGTGCAGGTGTTATGGTGGACAACCTGCGCAGTCAATGGCAGGCATTGATGGACAATGTGGCGACGGGTGATGAAGATACTTTCAATGCGCCAGAATTTCCAAAAGGTGAAATTTCAGGTGTGGGCATTCATCAGGCACCTCGCGGCACACTCAGCCACTGGATTGTTATTGAAGATGCCAAGATTAAAAACTATCAGGCCGTTGTTCCGAGCACATGGAATGCAGGGGCACGAGATGCTAATGATCAAATTGGTCCTTATGAAGCGTCACTTATGGGCAATCCTATTGCTGATCCTGAGAAGCCATTAGAAGTACTGCGTACGGTACATTCTTTTGACCCATGTATTGCTTGTTCTATTCACTTAGTGGATACCGAGCAAAAGGAAATTGTTAAAGTGAAGGCATTATAATATGAAAAATATTCTCGTGATCGGTATGGGCAATGTCCTGATGCAAGACGAAGGGATAGGTGTGCGGGCCATTGAAGAGCTTGAAAACCAATATCATATTCCACAAGGCGTCACTGTCATTGATGGTGGGACAACTGGCATGGAACTTTTTAATCCCATTCGTGCTTGTAATCAGTTGATTGTTGCGGATGCGGTCAATACAGGAGCCTCATACGGCTCTTTGGTACGTATTGCTAATGAAGAAATTCCACAATTTTTTCAAACTAAACTGTCTAATCATCAGTTGGGACTGTCTGATCTTCTGGCCTTGTTGGCATTAAAAGGAGAGACCCCGGAACACGTTGCTGTAATCGGCATGGTACCGCATTCATTGGAAACCCAGCTGGGCTTAACTGATGAAGCTAAAAAAGGTTTGGACGGCATGGTAACAATGCTGGTGAAAGAATTGGCTAACTTAGGTGTTATACTGAAAAAACGACAAAATTCACGTATCGGTCACTGGCATAAAGAAGCAGAATATGAGGAAAATTACCTGTGTGCATAGGGGTTCCTGTTCAAGTCATCGAAAAGGGTGAGTTTATGTCGCTTTGTAAAGGGCGTAATGGTGAGGAGCAAGTCAATATGATGTTGATTGGTCCTCAACCCGTGGGCACCTGGGTGGTTAACTTTTTAGGTTCTGCTCGTGAAGCCATCAGTGAAGAAGATGCAATTAATCTCAACAAAGCACTGGATGGCATGCTAGAATTAATGACAGGTAATGACATTGATGTTGATCATTATTTCCCTGATATGGGTATACCAGAAGAGCGGTCAGAGGAATCTTAATGACAAATTTTGTTAATCCACAGGATGCCGCAGACACATTATTGCAGACTTTTGAATATATTCTTCGGGAAAACATGCAGGACATACCCATTCTCAATAATAAGCTACAGGTTCAGACTCTGGGATTTCAGAAGTTTGAAGGGCGTATTATTGGTATTGTGATCACCCCCTGGTTAATGATTCTGATCATGCTGCCCAATGATGACGATGATTGGAATAAACTGGAACTGGGTAAAAAGATGCCAATTAAATTCCCATCCAGCAGCTACAAATTTATGGTGAATGATATTGATGGTATTGGCAAATGTAAAACCCATTCAATGTTTTCTCCCATGCATGAATTTAATAGTCAGGATCATGCGGTAAAAGTGGCTCAGGATTTTTTGAATGATATAATAGTGACAAGAGAACCCACGGTGGAAGAGCTGGTGGATGAAGATTTACTGGGACGCATTATGCGTGGTGAAGAAATTGACGTCAATCTGGATGAGTTTGCAATCATAGAACCAGTTAAACAACCGATTGCACAACCGATTGAAACAGAAGCAACGACTGCTATAAATAAAAAAATAGTTAAGTCTGCTGAGTCTACAACATCGTCCTCAAAAATGTCTCAATCAATGTCACGCCGGGATTTAATTCGTGGTAAATTTTTAAGGAGTTAGAGCAACATGTTCAGTTTGTTATTTCTGGGCTTACTGATTGGCATGCGTCATGCTTTGGAAGCCGATCATGTGGCAGCACTGGCTTCACTTGCCAGTAATAATCAATCCATAAAAGACACGGTGAAACATGGTGCCGTCTGGGGGGTTGGCCATACCATTACTTTATTCATTTTTGGCGGCATGATGTTATTAATTGGTCACTCTATTAGTGAGCAATTGGTGCAGGCACTTGAATTTTCAGTCGGAATCATGCTTGTTGTCCTTGGTATTGATGTCTTGCGCAAACTCATAAAAAAACGCATCCACTTTCACAGCCATCAACATGAAAGTGAACAACATTTTCATGCTCATTCTCATGAAGGTGAGAAATACCAGCAGCACAATCCAGAAGTACACCAACATGAACATGGCAAAGCCTTTCCATTGCGTGCCTTATGGGTTGGACTCATGCATGGTATGGCGGGTTCTGCTGCGCTTATTGTTCTGACATTACAAACTGTCAGTTCTACTACACAGGGTTTTCTCTACATCCTGTTTTTTGGCATAGGATCCATCTTTGGTATGGCCTCCCTTTCTTTTATCATTGCTATTCCCTTGAGGCGATCTGCACAGGGACTTACATGGATGCATAATGGGTTTCAGGGATTCATTGGACTTGCAACCGTTATGATTGGTGGGATGCTGATGTTTGAAAATATTCCTCTTTTTTGAGTCTTTAAATAAATCTTAAGTGGTTATATGCCAGAGATATAATTTGGTTGTACTTTTGAAAATTATTCACAATTGTGAGAAAAGCAGTGTTCACGATCGTCTACAATACGCCTCTTAAAAATCTACAATCCAAAATTAAGAATAAATAATGGCTTTTTGCTACAAAAATTTATATGCGTGGTGATATTTATCGACAAAAAAACTGGCTAGATGTATAATTGTTAAAGTTTTAATCTAAATTTGCATTGATAGTTTTACGCACTATTTACGATATAAAGAAAGTCTATGAATCAAAACCTGGTGACTCAACATCTTGTAGAAAAACTGCTTGAAAACTCCTTTCGTACTCTCATCTCGGGTAATATTGTTGCAATTTTAGTCTGTTTGGCTATCGCTAAGCATACTGACGAAGACTTACTTCTTATCTGGTTTTCTACACTAACAGTTGTTAATGTTATTCGTGGTGTTTTGTCTTTTCGTCTATTAAAGCACGTTAAAAAAAATCCAAAACTGATCGGTAATTTCTATGCTGCAGGTGCTTTTCTAAGCGGAATTATCTGGGGTTCCATAGCGTTACTTTATCAGCCTGACATGCCCCTGATTGTACAACTTTATTTTTTGATTACTTTGGTTGGTATACCAACTGGTAGTTTACCATCTAATGGCTACTATCTTCCTTGTTTTACTGGATTCAGTGTACCTGTTTTAGGGGCACTTATTTTATGGTCAATTTTTTTAGTCCCAGAGAATAATATTCTATTTTCCACTTTAGCCATCATTTACTCATTTCTAATAATGCAAGTGGGTAATAGCTACTCAGCCAATTTGAGGGACAATATAAAATACGTAGTAGAGAACAAACGATTATTAATGGAATTAGAAGAACACAATAATCGGTTAGCAACATTCGCCTATAAGGATCCGTTGACGAATCTCTCAAATCGAAGAGAGTTTGAAACTGAGGCGACAAAATTGATGAACAAAAACAGCAATAGTGATTCAATCATTGCGCTATTGCTTATTGATATTGATGAATTTAAGCAAATAAATGATACTCATGGGCATAAAGCTGGCGACAATCTTTTAAAGTCTGTTGCAATGCGGATTTTAACTGCTTCACGAGAATCAGAACTTATCTTATCAAAAAGATATAAGGCTGCAAGAATTGGTGGAGATGAATTTTTAGTCCTTTACCAAATACCCAAAGAAGAAGCATCTGCTGTCCAGAGCATAGCCAACCGTATTCACAACAAAATATCTGCAACAGTATCCCTGGGCGAAAATACCTTGAAACCCAGTCTTAGTATTGGTATAGCTTTATCGCCACAACATAGTAATAATATTAATCAACTAATTGACTTCGCTGACAAAGCAATGTATCAGGCTAAGTTTTCGGGTGGGAATTGCGTTGTAGTATATTCATCATCTGTATAAGTTGCCCAATTAGAGTGGTAACATGACACCTGTAAATTAAGAAACGTATCCGAAGATTTGTAAAAAAGATTCGTTAGGGAAATTCATAAGTCTGGTTTTTGTCTAATAGCACTGTTTTAACTCATAATAATTGGTTCTTGTAACGCTCACATTCACCGAAATATATTTCAGTGCTTTTTGACATCGGAGTACGTGCCCGGGTAATAAAAGCGATCAACCTGACACCTTCTTTTAAAATATGTTTAACCATTATGCTATCCAGTAGCGAAATACTTTCAATAGGTGTGTTATGTTTTTCTGTATAACCCGTTATATCTTCACCAGCAACCACAAAATCAGTCCACACATCAAAGATATCATCATCCGTTCGTAATGTTTCGCACTTACGATGAGCGGCATGAGCATATTCAAGGATAAATGGATTGAGGCCAGAGAAACGCGGATCATTTTTAATACACTTAATCATGTAAGCAGATACTTGTTCAATGTTTTTCATAGTCATTGCAATTTTAATATAACGGCTTTCATAGAAATCATCCACTGACATAATGAAGGCTTTAAAAGGTTCTCCCCACAACTCATCAATACCTTCATCACCATTGCGATGTTTAACCAGTTTGCCAAACTCCAGTGCTTCTTGAAGACATAAACCACAGGTATGCATCAGATCGTTGTCAGGCAATATTTCAACACCACAGGCTTCCAGATCAACAAGATGAGTGAATATATCGGCTGCCCGATTAAATAATGCTCCTGCAAGCATAGCGCCTTTAACTCGTTTTTTTCTGGGATCCTGTTCGGCCTCATAAGAACTGCGAACATCATCAAGCAATTTTCCTGGTATATTGATACCATGTTCCATATGATTGAATAAACGACGGGTCAATGACTGAATTAAACTTTTTTTAGCCGATAGGTTGTCCACTGGTGCCTCATAGCATTTTATCCAGTAACCATCATAATAGACTTTAATTTTACCATTGATTACTTTGCGAAGACCATTTTCAGTTGTTTCATCCATGTTATGTCGATGCCCCTGATATTTAACTATTCTTATAATGAATAATAACTGAGAATACTAAAATTGCCAGACTTAAATCAGACTTTCATTGCCATCATTGAAATTTAAGTTATTAAATTAGCTATTCACTTTATCAAATCATCAAGGCTCAGATATTTTCAGTTATATTTAATTTATCAGGTTAGCTGAACGAACGTTTATGGGTTTGTCTTTTTTCTTAATTCAGCAAGATTTGTGCTATTAGCGGCATGATAAGGAAGGCTAATAAGGTTTGGAAGGTTATAATTGAAGCCATTGTCTCAGTATCACCTCCTAATTGTCGTGCAAGAATGTAGGCCGAAGGAGCTGTTGGTGTCATAAAAATAATTATAAGTACTCCAGCTGCAATACCAGTGAGGCTAGTATGGTAAATCAGTAGTACTGTGATCAGTGGTTTCAGTCCGAACTGAACTATTGAAGAGATTGTAATGGGCATCATGTGTCCACGGATCATTTCTGGTTTTAAGGCAGCACCTACCGCCAGAAGACCAAAGGGTAGGGCGGCACGACCAATAATCTCTAAAATATCTCCTGTTATGCCAGGTAGGCCAATGCCGCTTAGACTAAGAAACCAGCCTAATGTACAAGCAATGATGAGAGGGTTTCCTGCAACTTCACGGATAAAGGGAACAATACCTTTGAGTTTCACCTTACCCCATATAATAAAGACTGAGATGCATAACAGATTGACCAGTACGATCATGAATCCAGCAGCAATAGAAGCCATTGCTAAACCATCAGTTCCATACAAGCCTTGTGCCACAGCAAATGCGATATAGGTGTTAAAACGTACACCTCCCTGGAAGATTGAGGTGAATGTCGCATTATTTACGGAAGCAATCTTTTGATGGAAAATGATAAGTACTATCGCTGAAATTAGCAATGTACCCATAACAATCAATAGTATGGATGACCAGGAACTACCAATGATATTTTGATCACCGAGTGTTCGAATCAGTAGAGCTGGAAACAAAATAAAATAAGTGAGTTTTTCTATTCCTGACCAGACTTCATCTGATAAAAAATGAATTTTTTTTAAGCCATATCCAATAAAAATAAGCACCATTATTGGGATGAGAGCAGTTGAGAATGTATTCAAAGACAATATCTCCGAAAGAGTATTACGCAAAGGGAAAGACTTAATTAATAAGCATTGTCTGTAAGTATAGCAATAATCATCATCAGTATTCAGTATTCAGTATTCAGTATTTTTATTTTAGGTTTATGCTAACATGTGTGACATGATGGTTTAAATGTTTCTATTATTTATTTGAGTCTTACGTATAAACCTAATTTCTTAATCTGCATAAATATATTGAAAATGAATAAACCCTTTCTTATCTTCCAACTTCGACCAGAAGACGATGTCTCTGATAACGAACTTGCATCAATCTTAAAATACAGTGGTCTTAAAGAAAAAAACATTCATCGCATTCGCCTTGAAAAGAAGGGTATTCCACAAGACTTGTCATTAGAAGATTACTGTGCAGTGATTGTCGGTGGAAGCCCTTTTGATCTGAGTACACCAGAAGTAAATAAGTCTGCTATTCAGAAAAAAATAGAATGTGATTTTGAGCGCTTATTTGGTGTTATCGTAAAAAATGATTTTCCCTTTCTGGGAGCATGCTCTGGAAATGGTTTATTAGGTTCCTATCTAGGGGCTTCAATTTCGACACGATTTGGAGAACCTGTCTCCTGCGTTACCTTAACTCTGACTGAGGAAGGAAAAAATGATACGTTACTTTCAGGTTTTCCTGAGAAAATATCTGTATTGTTGGGTCATAAAGAAGCCTGTGACAGTCTTCCTAACGGTGCAGTTTTATTGATGACTGGAACTAGCTGCCCTGTACAAATGTTTCGTATTGGTGAAAATGTCTATGCCACACAATTTCACCCCGAAGGTGATAGTGAAGGCTTTATCATGCGAATAAATGCCTATAAACATCATGGTTATTTTCAACCCAATAAGGCAGAATCTTTGATTGAGGTTGTTAGCCAGCATAATACCCCGTATGCACAGAAAATATTGAAACGCTTTGTGGACCGCTATGCTGGTTGATAATGTCTCAGGTTATCAAACTTTCAAGATTATTATTGTTCTCTTTGTTAGTTTATAGTTAATCATTATATGGATAAATTCTCCTTTGAATAAACTAAATAACAGCCAAACTAATCATCGCTCTCTGCTGATTATCTATTATTGTACTATTCTAACCTTATGTTCATTATATGCGGCACAACCTATTCAGCCTGTATTCCAGAAAGAGTTTGGCTTAACCCAATTGCAAGCCATATTATTCACCAGCTTAATGATGCTACCGTTAGGCTTTGCACCACTTTTTTACGGCTATATTCTGGAAAGTTTTTGTACCAGGAAAATGATTCGTATTGCAGTTTTAGCGTTGGGAATTATGGAGTTTTTATTTGCCTGTTCAGGCAATTATTTTGTTCTGTTGAGTATTCGAGCTATTCAAGGCTTGATTATCCCAGCAATTTTAACGGGTTTAATGAGTTATATATCCCTGACAAGTAAACACGAAGACATTCAACATAACGTGGCATTGTATATCGGTGCGACTATTACTGGAGGGTTTTTAGGGCGTTTTTTATCGGGATTATTCACCGAACTCTTTGGTTGGCGATTTTTCTTTATTGTTTTAGGTCTTTTACTTTTACTTGGGTATTCTCTTTTACGCCATTTAGATACTGACGGACGTCTTGAATTAAGCAAACCTAATGTTTCTCAAATTCTCAATATATTAAAAGATAAACATTTTTTAATGATATATTTGACCACTTTTTGTGTCTTTGTGGTATTTGCTGCCGTTTTAAATTTATTGCCTTTTGAGCTCAAGTTAAATAATCCAGACTTTAGTGAAACAGGGATTGGTTTGATGTATTTAGGCTACATTATGGGGGTCTTGGTTTCACTTTTTAATCGTAAATTACTTAGGTCATTTACTAAGGAAAGCACTTTAGTCATCATAGGAATCGTGATTTTTATGATTGGTACATCAGGCTTTGCCTTTAATGACTATCGAATCATGTTTGCTTTTATGTTTGTCTTTTGTACTGGAATGTTTACTGTCCATACAATATTATCAGGATTTATAAATAAATTATCCAAAAATAATAAAGCTTTAACAAACGGACTGTATCTGTCTTTTTATTATACTGGTGGCGCTATTGGTTCTTTCTTTCCTGGAATACTTTATCAATTATATGGATGGGATATTTTCCTGATGAGCATGCTGATCGTTTTATCATTTGCTTTGTTTTTTATATGGAAATTAAAAGGTATGGGCCATTAAGAAATAATAGCACTGCTGATGCTATGAATATTCATTCATTATCAATCATTGATGAACGGTATAGGGTAGGGATTGTTTATTAATCCTTACCCAAAAAACCGACGTAATCACCAACTTGACTTTATGACGTCCTTAATCGATACATCCCTGAGGTTCTGGTAAGCCTGCAATACGACTACCCTGACGTGAAGGACCCAAAGGAAATAACTTGTAGAGGTATTCTTCACTGATATGATCACCGTATTGTTGATGCATATATTTTGTCAGCAGTTTGACCATTGGTGTTAATCCGTACTTAAAGTAAAACTTGCGTAAAAAGTCAATTACTTCCCAATGTTCTTCGGTGAGTTTAATGTTCTCTTTATTAGCCATGTATTCAGCCAGGCCATTGCTCCAGGTATCCTGATAATCTTCCAGAAGATTTCCAAAACGACTGACTTTAAATTTTTGATCATTATAGGTGAATTCACCTTCGAAGTGTTTGTTTAATTCTTCTACGGATTTGACTATTTTCAGATTGGCTTTGCTATTACCCCAGGTTTCATGTTCCAATTCAGCATCAAGCATTGGCATAGGAAGTCCTGCAATCCTAGTCCCTTGAAGCAGTATATTACCTGGAAAAAGAGTGTCCAGATATTCATCTGTTGCTTTATTTGTATCATCGAGTTTTTCTCGGATACAATTTTTAAGTAATTTCTTGATCGGAGATATATTAAATTGGGTATAAAAATCTCTCATGATATTGATAATATCCCAATGCGCATCGGAAAGATGTATATTGTCTTTATCTGCTAGAATTCTGGCCACATCATCGTTCCAATCTTCCATGTGTAAAAGACGTCCATCAGCAGTTGTTTCTAACTCTCTTTGGCTCACAGTAATAGTAGACATTTTTGCATTCCCCCTGATTTTGTACTGTCTATATAAAGATTAGGAATAAGTTTTATATATTGCAAGATAAACTTGACAAAAAAACTCAGACTCTATATTCATGCAAGTTTGTGTCCATTTGCATGGTTTTTCCTAATCTTTATATACAGAAATCATAAGAAGGCTAATAACTTAAATAATTGATTTTCAAATCATCATTTGTCATCCAGCATCAGAAGGCGTTCTGATGCGTAGAATAGGGAGATTAAAACAGAATATAAATAATTTCCCCTTTCGTTTTACCCATTAAACAGTCCTCTGAAAATAGCTTTTGCTGATTCATTAGTTTGCACTTTGTCAGAGATGTTGAACAATAAATCGTTGTATGTGAATACAAATAATACAAATATTAAACTGATTGTATTATTTGTATTCACTTTGTATTTATAAAATCATTAATCGTTTATAATTATTGATAGATAACATAAACTTATTTATTGATAACTATCTGGCATATGCCTTGCTTTCAAGTTATTGAAATAAGTGACTGATCTCAGTTTCTGATTGTAAAAGAGGTGTTTGATGGGAATAGAAGGTTTTCTTGATATTCAGCTGACAATGAATGAAAGTGTAATATGTGATGTTGAGATTTTATCCTCCCGCCCTGTTTATGCTTCTCAAGTATTTGTTGGTAAGCCTGTTATCGAGTCATTGAACATGTTGCCTTTGCTGTTTAGCATTTGCGGTGTTGCACAGGCCTGTGCAGGTATTCGGGCATGTGAGCAGGCACTTGGCCATCAAATATCCTCATATGCCGAACAAGTGCGTGATAAATTAGTCAGAATGGAAACTTTACGTGAACATCTTTGGAGAATTTTTCTCGATTGGCCTAATTTCCTGGAGAATCAATCTCTTAATAAAAAAATACAGACTCAGACTATGTCTGATATCATCAAATGCCAACAGGATTATCGAAAGTTTCTTACTTCAGGCAGTAACCCTTTTTTATTAGAGCAGGATATTTCTCCTGTTAGCACAGAAAACTCTCAGCCAATTAGACAACTCAATCGACTGTTAGAAAAATCTATTTTTGCTATGTCTCCAGCTCAATGGTTGGAAATTGATACCATTGAAAAGCTACAATACTGGTATGAATCCTCTGAAACGGTTACAGCTAATTTGTTGAAAAAAATTCATCAAAATGAATGGCAAGGTTTGGGACGTAATAATACTAAGGGACTCTTTACTTCAACAACAGACGCTTTAGAATCAGAAGGTTTCGATCTTTCTACTTTACGCGAACAGTTTGAAGATAAAAATTTTGTTAAAAAACCTCAGTGGTACGGAACATGTTGTGAGACAAGCAGTCTAACTCGAGTTGACAGTGCTTTATTACAGGACTTATACAATTATTGGGGTAACGGTATAATGAGTCGGTTGGTTGCACGACTGACTGAAATGGCACAAATTGCCCATAGTCTGCTTGATGATGTAGAGCAACCAATACAAAATTTCAGCAAAAACAGATCTGATATTCTTGGAGATGGAGATGGCATTGGTATTGTGAGTGCTGCAAGAGGACTTTTAATACATCATGTGTGTATTGAGCAGAGTCAAATAGAAAAATATCAAATACTTGCTCCTACCGAATGGAATTTTCACCCACAGGGAGTTGTGGCTCAAAGCCTTATCGGTTTAGAGGGAGGCAAAGAACAAATCAATCGCCAGGCTGATTTGCTCATTAATGCGATTGATCCCTGTGTTGGTTATAAATTTCATATAGTATAAGAGAGAATGAATAATGCATGAAATGTCCTTATGTGAAGGCATTTTACAAATCCTTGAAGATAACGCCCAAAGTCAGGGTTTTAAAAAAGTAAAAACAGTCTGGCTTGAAATTGGTGTGCTTTCGGGTGTAGAAATTGAAGCAATGAAATTTTGTTTTGATGCAGTGACAAGAGGGACACTAGCAGAGCAGGCGAATCTTGAAATTATTAAAAAATCCGGTTTAGCCTGGTGTATGAAATGTTCAAAAAATGTTGAAGTCTCACAGCGTTTTGATGAATGCCCTGATTGTGGCAGTTATCAACTGCAAGTCGTTAGTGGTGATGAAATGAAAATTAAAGAATTGGAGGTTGAATAATGTGTACAGTATGCGGATGTGGTGAAGGTGAAACCACGATTGAAGGACATAGCCATCCTCATAAACACTCACATGACCATGATCATAGTCACGACCATGCTGATGATCACCATGATTATGGACAGGGTGCAGCCCATGCACATGCACCAGGTATGAGTCAGTCTCGAATGGTACAGATTGAAACGGATATTCTGGGCAAAAACAATGAATATGCGGCACTGAACCGACGTTGGTTTGCTGAACATCAAGTCCTGACATTAAATTTGGTTTCCAGCCCAGGATCAGGGAAAACCACTCTATTAACTCGCACTATTGATGAGCTAAAAAATGAATTGAACCTTACGGTGATAGAGGGTGATCAGCAAACGGCTAATGACGCTGAACGTATTCGTGAGACTGGTGTTAAAGCCCTGCAAATTAATACAGGTAAAGGCTGTCATCTGGATGCACATATGATTGGTCATGCACTGGAAACTCTTAAGCCTGATGATAAAGGCGTGTTGTTCATAGAAAATGTGGGGAATCTGGTGTGTCCAGCGGCTTTTGATCTGGGTGAGGCACACAAGGTTGCTATCTTATCTGTGACTGAAGGTGAAGATAAGCCACTGAAATACCCTGATATGTTTCATGCTGCAGATATCATGTTACTGAACAAAATTGATTTATTACCTTATCTTAATTTTGATGTAGAAAAATGCATTGAATATGCCCGTCGTGTGAACCCCGGCATAAAAATTCTGCAAGTTTCAGCCACTACGGGTGAAGGTATGGATTTATGGTATCAATGGATAAAAACGACTCAACAATTGACTTTGATAGGATAGTTACTATGTGTCTGGCGTTACCAGCAAAAATTATGACCATTGATGAAGGCTCTGATATGGCAACTGTCGCTCTTGGTGAGGTAAAGAAAGAAGTCTCTATTGCCTTGATTGAAGATGCAAAAATTAATGATTATGTTCTGATTCATGTGGGTTATGCACTCAACAAAATCAGTCCTGAAGAAGCCGAACGTACTTTGCAATTGTTTGCCGAGGCTGGATTAACTGAATAATTAGCGTAACCATTATCGGAAAGATGAAATGATTAAATATGTAGATGAATTTCGCCGACATGATTTGGCGCAGATATTGTCAGTAGCAATAAAAAAAGAAACTGATCCACAGCGTCAGTATAATCTTATGGAATTTTGTGGTGGACATACCCATGCGATATTTCGTTATGGTGTACAGGATCTTATGCCCGACAATGTTAAATTTGTTCATGGTCCTGGCTGTCCTGTTTGTGTCTTACCTATTGGACGCATTGATAATGCCATTCAATTAACACAAAAGGATAATGTTATTTTATGTACTTATGGTGACTTAATGCGAGTGCCTGCCAGTGGCCGCAGAAGTCTTCTTAAAGTGAAAGCGGAAGGTGCTGATGTACGTATGGTGTACTCGACACAAGATGCTCTGAAAATTGCTCGTGAGAATCCAGATAATGAAGTGGTTTTTTTTGCTATCGGTTTTGAAACTACGACACCACCGACAGCGGTTGCAATCAAACAAGCTAAAAAAGAAGGACTGAAAAATTTCAGCATTTTTTGTAATCATGTGCTGACCCCAGCGGCTATTCAGAATATTCTTGAATCGCCTGAAGTACGGGAAATGAGTTCGGTGGTAATTGATGGTTTTTTTGGACCCTCACATGTCAGCTCAATTATTGGTAGCCAACCCTATGAATTTTTTGCAGAAGAATTTCAAAAACCAGTGGTCATTGCTGGTTTTGAACCTCTGGATGTGATGCAGTCTGCTTTGATGTTGATTCGTCAAATCAATAATGGACGTCATGAAGTAGAAAATGAATATACACGGGTAGTTTCTCGTGAAGGCAATCAAAAAGCACAGGCTCTGGTCGCTGAAGTCATGGAACTGCGGCGTAATTTTGAATGGCGTGGTTTGGGTATGGTGCCTTATAGTGCCTTACAAATAAAACAATCCTATGCTGAATTTGATGCTGAAAAGCGTTTTGATGTACCGCAAATTCATGCCTCAGATATTAAAGGTTGTGAATGTCCGCGTATTTTACGTGGTGTTAAAAAACCAACAGATTGTCATTTGTTCGGTACTGTGTGTACTCCTGAAAATCCCATGGGTTCCTGTATGGTGTCATCTGAAGGTGCCTGTGCAGCCTACTGGAGCTATGGGCGCTTTCGTCAAAGGGAAACTAAACCTGTAGAAGTTAACTCTGTTGAATTAACGCCTGTTGAACAAAAAGGAACCACCACATGCCAATGAACATGAAACGCTTTCCAGTACGTTTGAACCTTCGTGATGGTATGGTTGATATGACTCACGGTAGTGGTGGGCGTGCTATGGCACAGCTCATTGATGAATTATTCGTTAAACACTTAGATAATGATCTGCTTCGTCAGGCGAATGATCAGGCCGCCTTTGATGTGCCTGGTGGGCGCATGGTTATCAGTACTGATGGTCATGTTATTTCGCCGCTATTTTTTCCAGGTGGTGACATTGGTTCTTTGTCAGTACATGGCACCATAAATGATGTGGCAATGTCTGGTGCTATGCCGCTTTATCTCTCAGCAGGATTCATTCTTGAGGAAGGCTTCTCGCTTTCTGAGCTGGAAAAAATTGTGATCAGTATGGGTGAAGCCGCTGCAAAGGCTGGTGTACCCGTTGTGACTGGTGATACCAAAGTTGTGGAAAAAGGTAAGGGTGATGGTATTTTTATAACTACCACAGGGGTTGGGATGGTGCCAGAAGGTGTTAATATTTCTGGTGACAAAGCAGAGCCGGGTGATGTTATTCTGGTTAGTGGCACTATGGGTGACCATGGTGTGGCAATTATGTCAAGTCGTGAAAATCTTGAATTTGAAACAAGCCTCCAATCAGACTCAGCTGCATTGCATACATTGATTGCCGATATGGTTGCAGCAGTACCGGATATTCATTGTTTACGCGATCCAACTCGTGGTGGCCTGGCATCGACACTCAATGAATTGGCTCAACAGTCTGATGTCGGAATGAAGCTTTATGAGGCAATGATTCCAGTTAACCCTGCTGTATCAGCGGCCTGTGAGTTATTAGGCTTAGACCCTCTCTATGTGGCGAATGAAGGTAAACTTATCTGTATCTGTAAGCGACAGGACAGTAAAGAAATATTACAGATTATGCAGGCACACCCTCTGGGGCAAGAGTCTGCTATCGTCGGTGAAGTGATTGAAGATGACAATGGCTTTGTACAAATGGAAACCAGTTTTGGCGGCAGCCGTGTAGTTGATTGGCTGGCGGGAGAACAATTACCGAGAATTTGTTAAATGTTACGTATTCTTTTTTTAACACATGCGTTTAATAGTTTGACTCAGCGCTTGTATATTGAATTACAACAGCAAGGACATGAAGTCTCTGTTGAATTTGATATAAATGACATTGTAGCAATTGATGCAGTTAGTCTATATCAACCCGATTTAATTATCGCTCCATTTCTAAAACGTGCCATACCAGACTCAATCTGGAAAAACACGACCTGTCTTATCGTTCACCCTGGTATTGCAGGTGATCGTGGACCATCGGCACTGGACTGGGCTATATTTAATAATGAAGTACGCTGGGGAGTAACGGTATTACAGGCGAATCAAGAGATGGATGCTGGTGATATCTGGACGACTCAGGAATTTATGACACGCCATACCAGCAAGGCCAGTCTGTATCGTAATGAAGTCACTGAAGCCGCAACGATTGCCGTATTAAAAGCCGTTGAATTATTTCAAAAAGGAAATTATATTCCTCAACCCCTGGATTATAACAATACTGAAAACTGTGCAACACCAAGAAAAAGACTCATAAAAATCAAAGGCCGATTGCAACCATTATTGACCCAGAAGTTACGTAGTATTCATTGGTATGAAGATTCGACGGAAACTGTTTTACGTAAAATCCGTAGTGCCGATGGTTTCCCTGGCGTGCTTGATGATATTTTGGGCTGTGAATATTATCTTTATGATGCTCATGACGAACAACAATTAACGGGAAAACCTGGAGAGCTCATTGCACGCTGTGGTGTGGCAGTCTGTCGAGCAACAATTAATGGCGCTGTCTGGATTGGTCATTTACGTAATAAACAATCAGAACACCCTTTTAAATTACCTGCCACGCGATTATTAGCCAAGTCAATTCAACATTTGCCTGAAATAGAACCTGATCAGCAAACTGGCTATCGTGATATTTGGTACGAACAGGCAGGTGAGGTGGGTTATTTGCACTTTCCTTTCTACAATGGGGCTATGGGAACTGAACAATGTCAGCGCTTGCATGGTGCCTATATTGAAGCCTGCCAACAAGAGACAAAAGTCATTGTTTTGATGGGTGGAACTGATTTCTGGTCAAATGGTATGCATCTGAATCTTATTGAAGCATCACAAAGTGCTGCAGATGAGTCATGGAATAATATTAATGCCATTAATGATTTAGCGCTGGAAATTATTAATACCAATTCACATTTGACGGTGGCGGCTTTGCAGGGAAATGCTGGAGCTGGAGGTGTTTTTCTAGCCCGGGCAGTGGACGAAATATGGGCGAGTCAGGGAGTGATCCTTAATCCTCACTATAAAGATATGGGCAATCTTTATGGTTCGGAATACTGGAGTTATTTATTACCTCGATATGCGGGTGAGGAAAATGCTGAACGTATTGTACAGGCACGCCTACCCATGGGGACTCAGGAAGCATTGTCTCTGGGGCTGATCAATGAAGTTATTGAAAAAAATGGTTCGGCTTTTGTTCAGGATGTTAAAAAACGTGCAGCAGACATGGCAGATGTGCCTGCCTACTCATTACGTCTGGAATATAAAAACAAATGTCGTGCTGTTGATGAACAACATAAAGCTCTGGCGGATTTCCGTCAAGAGGAGCTAAAAAAAATGCATATGAATTTTTTTGGTTTTGATCCCAGCTATCATATTGCACGTTATAATTTTGTCTATAAAGTGGCAAAATCGCGTACACCCTTAACCATTGCATTGCATCGGCGTACATCACCGTTAGTTGAGGAACAGCCGAGGAAAATAGTATGACGGTACTGCCAACCATTTTAATTGTTGATGATGAACAACGCAGTCTGGAATCTTTATTTCGTATTCTTGAAGATGATTTTGATGTTAAAACAGCGCTAACTATTCAGGAAGCTGAACAAATATTGCAACAGGAATGGGTGCAGATCATTCTTTGTGATCAACGTATGCCAGAGCTTACGGGGGTTGAATTTTTAAAACAGGTACGTGAAAAATGGCCTGATGTGATCCGTATGATCATCTCAGGATATACCGATTCAGATGATATTATTCATGCCTTGAATGATGCTGGTATTTATCAATATATTTCCAAACCCTGGCACCCCGACAAACTCATTCCTTTGCTAAAAAATGCTTGTCAGATGTACGACTTGCAACGTCAGAATGAATCCTTATCCGTTGAGCTGAAGCGTTTGTCAACGCACGTTGATGAATCAATAATAGCTAAACGTGAAAAACTACGTGACAACTATTTACTCAAAGATCAACTCACTGACAATGGTGAAGAAAGTCGTGAGGATGGTATTGTTCGAACCTCTGAAAGCAGTATGAATGATGTCTGTGAAACAATAAGTCGCGTGGCACCCTATGATGTATCCGTACTGCTGACGGGTGAATCTGGTACAGGTAAAGAGCTGGCAGCACGGAAGCTGCATTATAATAGTTTGCGCTGGGATAAAGCGTTTGTGGTGGAAAACTGTGGTGCTTTGCCAGATGAATTATTAGAAAGTGAACTCTTTGGCTATAAACGAGGGGCCTTTACTGGAGCGGTTGATGATCGAATTGGTTTGTTTGAACGGGCCAATGGTGGTACGGTTTTTCTAGATGAAATCGGTGATGTATCGCCTTCTTTTCAGGTCAAATTACTGCGTGTCCTTCAAGAAGGTGAAATCAGACCATTAGGCAGCGGTAAAACTCGTCATGTTGATGTGCGAATTATTGCGGCAACTAATAAGCATCTTGAAACAGAAGTGAGAGAGGGGCGATTTCGTGAAGATTTATATTATCGTCTGGCAGCTGTTAGCATTGCGCTCCCTTCGTTGCGAGAACGTAAGATTGATATTCCGATTTTAGCCAAAGAGCTTTTACATAATGCTGTAAATGATTTGGGTAAACAAGTCAGTGGCTTTTCTGATGAAGCTCTGGTTTGTATGCAGGTTTATCACTGGCCGGGTAATGTTCGCGAATTACAGAATGAAATACGTCATATGCTGATCATGAGCAATGAGGATGAACTGGGTGCTGATCTTTTGTCAACCAAAATTCTGCATGCAACGCCTAATGTATTACTTCGGGAAGAAATTGAAAGTCTTGACAACCTGGCTGATCTTGAAGGCTCATTAAAAGATCGGGTCGAAGCTTTGGAAGCCAGAATTTTACGTGAAACTTTGATCAGACTGAGATGGAATAAAAGTCGTGCAGCAAAGGAGCTGGGGCTTTCCAGAGTGGGTTTACGTGGTAAGCTTGAGCGTTATGGTTTGGAAAAAATTGAGCAATTGGATGTTAATTCTAACGAAGTGGCTGGTTAAAAATTAATATGACTCATCGCACAGATACTCAACAAAATAGTCTCATAAAAGAAGCGGGGGTGATGGATTCTTTGCAGCAGACTGATTCCACAGAAGAAGCCTGGATCGAAGTAATCCATAAAATGGATTCAGTGTATGCTGATCTGGTTCATTCTCAGGTTGAATTAGAATTAAAAAATACTGCACTTGAAGAAGCTCAGCTGTTTATTAACAGTGTTCTTTCAGCGATGACTGATACTTTGATTGTTTGTGATACTGAGGGGGTTATTCTGCAAGTGAATTCCGCTCTGGAAAAGTTAACTGGTAAGACAAAAGAGGATTATCTTCAACATTCTCTTCATGATGTACTGGCTGAAGACTCTCAAGACATGCTCGATTTTTTTCCAGAAAAAATGCGCCATGAATCACTGATTGATTGTGAAGTGAATGTTATCTGTTCTGATGGTACAACTTCACCTTTGTCGATGAACTGTTCATCACGATTTGATGCCAGTGGTGTTTTAACTGGAATGGTATTAATTGGTCGGCCTATAGGTGAATTACGTCATGCTTATAAGAAGTTAAATTCTGCTCATACTGAACTTCAACGCACTCAACAGCAATTAATTCATTCAGAAAAAATGGCTTCACTTGGACGTCTTATTGCTGGTGTTGCCCATGAGTTAAATAACCCCATCAGTTTTATTTTTGGTAATATGCATGCTTTGGAACGGTATGGTTCCAGGATTAATCAATATCTTAATGCTGTTGATGCAAATATAGATTCAACAGAGCTAAAAAAACTTCATGCGGATCTCAAAATTAGCCGAATTCAGGATGATATGGGGCCTTTGATTGAAGGTTCATTGGAAGGTGCGGAGAGAGTGAACAATATTATTCAGGATTTGCGTAATTATTCTGGCGGCCAAAAAGAAGAATACAGTTTCTTTGAATTGAATAGTGTTATCAAAAAAGCGGTTAATTGGGCTTTGAAAACCGATAAAATAAAGCCGGAAATTCAATATTCACTTGCAGAAAATATTAAAATTAATAGTTGTAAAGGACAGATTCATCAAGTTTTGGTTAATTTAATTCAGAATGCTCGTGATGCCATGGAAAATGTTTCCCATCCTAGGTTGATTTTGAGCACTAAATTATCAGATAAAATTGTAAGCATTCATGTTATTGATCAAGGGGGTGGGATCTCAGAGCAAGATGCCAAAACCCTTTTTGATCCTTTTTTTACCAGTAAACCTGTTGGGCAGGGGACTGGATTGGGTCTTTATATTAGTTATGGTCTTGCTCATGATTTAAAGGGTGATTTGACCTTTAAAAATAATCCTCAGGGTGGCGCAGAATTTATTTTATCCTTACCTGTTGATAGAAAAGAGTTGATATTGTAATGAGTCAATTTAAACAAGCCTTAAACCTTTTATGGCTGCAATCGGGTGGTTGTGGTGGCTGTTCAATGTCATTATTGTCTGCAGAATCCCCTGATGTATTCAGTTCATTGCAAAGTGTGAATATTAATCTGTTATGGCATCCGTCATTGAGTGAACAAAGTGGTTGTGAATTACTGGAACTGATGCAAAGTATTATTGCAGGAGACATCAAGCTGGACATACTTTGTCTGGAAGGTTCTGTGATTCAAGGACCCGATGGCAGTGGTTTATTTCATCGTTTGTCGGGCACAGAAAGTCCGATGCGTGATTATATTAAAACACTTTCATTGTTGGCTGAAAATGTACTCGCTGTGGGCTCATGTGCTGCTTTTGGCGGTATTACAACAGGTGGTGGTAATCCTAGTGAGGCTTGTGGTCTTCAATATTACGGCAGTAAAACTGGTGGCTTATTGGGTAAAGATTTCTACAGCAAAAGTGGTTTACCAGTCATTAATATTTCCGGCTGTCCAACCCACCCTAACTGGATCATTGAAACCTTATCTCAAATTGCTTTATCTGAGATGGATTTGGCTGGTCTGGATGAATTAAACAGACCTCGTAGTTATACTGATCATCTGGTGCATCATGCCTGTCCTCGAAATGAATACTATGAATATAAAGCCAGCGCCAGGAAGGCTTCTGATTTGGGTTGTATGATGGAAAATATGGGCTGTCTAGGTACCATTGCTCATGCAGATTGTAATACTCGCCTGTGGAATGGTGAAGGTTCGTGTTTGCGAGGGGGCTATGCCTGTATTAATTGTACGGCTCCTGATTTTGAAGAGCCTGGGCATAGTTTTGCACAGACACCAAAAGTTGCTGGAATTCCTATTGGCTTGCCTATAGATATGCCTAAGGCCTGGTTTGTTGCTTTGGCTTCATTATCAAAAGCGGCCACTCCTGTGCGACTGAGACGAAATGCCGTTGCTGATCATATTGTAGTTAAACCATTACATAAAATAAAAGATAAAGAATGAGCAGACGTATTGTTGGCCCTTTTAATCGGGTTGAAGGTGATCTCGAAGTACAACTTTCTATAGAGGATGGGCTGGTTAAGAATGCCTGGGTTGTGTCACCTTTGTATCGAGGTTTTGAACAAATTCTTCAGGGCAAAGATCCCATGGATGCACTGGTTTATGTGCCTCGAATCTGTGGCATTTGCTCTGTTTCTCAATCGGTTGCCGCAGCCAATGCACTGGCAAGTATCCAGGGATTGACGCCACCGCCAAATGGTGAAATAGCAACCAATCTGATTTTGGCAAATGAAAATATCACCGATCATCTGACTCATTTTTATCTTTTTTTT
Organism: Gammaproteobacteria bacterium; assembly: GCA_016744395.1. GTDB lineage: Bacteria > Pseudomonadota > Gammaproteobacteria > GRL18 > GRL18 > GRL18. The sequence goes on from JADGEK010000015.1 coordinate 55,366, forward strand.
ATGCCTGATTTTGCTCGCAGTGTGTACCAGAATGAACCCTGGTTTTCCGCTGCTGAAGCTCGCTTTAAGGCAATTAAAGGTACAGCCAGTAAACAAATGTTGCCAGTCAGAGCAGAGTTTTTACATTTAATGGGTTTGTTGGCAGGGAAGTGGCCTCATAGTCTGGCTTTACAACCTGGTGGAACAACACGTTCGATTGAAATACAGGAGAAAAGTCGCATACTCTCTCTACTTTTTTCTTTTCGACAATTTTTGCAGCAGACCTTATTTGGTGATCAACTGGAAAATATTATTGCTCTTGATTCTGCTAATGCTTTGGCTAAATGGTTAGAGCGAGCAGAATCGTCACGCAGTGATTTTGGACATTTTCTACATATTGCTGATGCTTTGAGTCTTGAAACGCTTGGACGAGCCAGTGATCATTTTATGAGTTATGGTGTTTATCCTGAACAAGGTAAGCCACTCTTTACGAGGGGAATTTGGAATGGCGCCTATAGTGAACTTGATCATTCCTTGATTCGAGAAGATATCAGTCACAGTTGGATGAAATTTCAAAATGAACCTAAACATCCTTTTGAGGGCGTTACTATTCCTTCAGCTGACGCACCTGATGGCTATACCTGGTGTAAAGCACCGAGACTCAACGGACAAGTGATGGAAGTTGGAGCACTGGCACGACAGGCGGTGAACGGCCACCCACTCATTCGAGATCTGGTGTCAAAAAATGGTGGCAATGTTCGTGATCGTGTGATTGCCAGATTGTTGGAAATCGCTCTTGTGGTGACTGCGATGGAAGATTGGGCGAAAGCATTGACACCCAAAGATCCATTTTGCTCCCATGCAAAAATACCTGATGAGGTTGAAGGCTATGGCATGATGGAGGCTGCACGTGGCAGTCTGGGACACTGGTTGAAAGTTAAGAATGGTCGTATTCTTAATTATCAGATCATTGCACCGACCACCTGGAATTTTTCACCTCGTGATGCTGACGGTATACCTGGTGCACTGGAGCAAGCATTGATTAATACTCAGCTACAACATGCTGAGACAAGTAAAGGTGATAAAATACCCATCGAAGTACAACATATTGTTCGCTCATTTGATCCCTGTATGGTTTGTACGGTTCATTAGTCATAGGTTAAAAGGCGAAAGGTGAAGAATTGAAAGGGGAACAGATCAGAGTCAGTGGTATTGTTCAGGGTGTTGGCTTTCGACCGACTGTATGGACTCTCGCCCATGAGTTGGGACTTGTGGGACAAGTCTGGAATGACAGTGAAGGTGTTTTGATCCAGGTCTGGGGTAGCGATGATTGTTTGGAAAAATTTATTGCCCGTTTAGAATCTGAAGGACCAACATTGGCTGAAATTGATCACATTCAACACATGCAATTGGATACGGACCGCACTGCACCTGATGACTTTCAAATTGTTGGCAGTCAGGCAGGGCAGGTGAATACTCGTGTTGCATCGGATGCTGCAACTTGTCCTGATTGCCTTGAAGAAGTACTTGATCCCACTAATCGCCGTTATCGATACCCTTTTACCAATTGCACCCATTGCGGGCCCAGAATGTCTATTATCAGAGACATTCCTTATGACCGTGTCAATACCAGTATGTCAGCCTTTCAAATGTGCTCGCAGTGTCAAGAAGAGTACGATGATCCAGCTGATCGACGTTTTCATGCACAACCAAATGCCTGTCACCAATGTGGCCCCACACTTTGGCTGGAAGATCGACAGGGTAACCGAGTGTACGAAAAGGGTGATGCCATTAATATGGCAGCTGATTTGATACGTCAGGGTAAAATTGTCGCAATCAAAGGCATTGGTGGACTTCATCTGGCCTGCGATTCAACCAATCATCAAGTGGTTAAAAACCTTCGTCAGCGTAAACATCGTTATCATAAGCCGTTTGCGTTAATGGCGAAAAATATAACAATGATAAAATGTTTTGCTCTAGTAAATAAAATGGAAGAGAAATTACTCAAAAGTTGCTCTGCTCCTATTGTTATTCTAAAGACCTTAAATGATGTTCAGACTACTGAGTTACCAGTGAATGAAAATCTGTCTGCTGACTTAGCACCTGGCCAGAACTCTTTAGGATTTATGCTGCCTTATACACCACTGCATCATCTTTTAATGCAAAAAATGACACAACCAATTGTATTAACGTCTGCCAATCAAAGTGATGAACCTCAGGTTATCAGTAATAGTGCGGCCCATAAACGATTGGATCAGATTGCTGATTATTATTTATTACATGATCGTGATATTGTCAATCGCCTGGATGATTCGGTGATACGCTTTATGGATGAGCAGCCACGCTTTTTACGTCTGGCACGAGGCTATGCACCCATGACTTTAGCATTACCTGAAGATTTTCCTGATAGTGCTAATATTCTTGCGATGGGTGGTGAACTAAAAAATACTTTCTGTTTGTTAAAACAAGGTAAAATAACGCTGTCTCAGTATATCGGTGATTTGGAAAATGCTGTGACCTTTCAGGATTATCAGCATAATTTAACACTCTATCGACAACTGTTTGATTTTAATCCCTCAGTGATTGCTGTTGATAGGCATCCTGATTATTTATCAACACAATTGGGTCAACAAATTGCTGCCAATGATGAGATTAAATTAGTTGAAGTTCAGCATCATCACGCACACATTGCCTCTTGTATGCTGGAGCATGGTTTAGCTTTTAAAACAAAAGCTGTATTGGGTATTGCTCTGGATGGTTTGGGCTATGGCGAAGATAAAACTATCTGGGGCGGAGAATTCCTGCTGACAAATTATTATCAGTGTCAACGACTGGCCTGTTTTCAACCTGTTCGAATGCTGGGTGGCGCTCAGGCTATGCATGAACCCTGGCGTAACACTCTGGCCTATTTACTGAAGGCTTATAATTGGAATGATGTGGCTGATAAATACGCCGACCTTGATATTATCAGCTTTTTAAAAACCAAGCCTATAAAAAACTTACAAATAATGGCTGATAAAGGCTTAAACAGCCCTAGTGCTTCATCTGCTGGTCGCCTTTTTGATGCAGTGGCTGCCGCATTGGGTATCTGTAGTGAACAGGCTTCTTATGAAGGTCAGGCTGCAATTGAACTCGAAGCTCTGGCAAGTCATGAGTTTGAAACACAAGCCAAATATGCCTATCCTTTTGATTTTCAGAATCAACAGATTATATGGCAACCAATGTGGTCAGCATTGTTGAATGATCTGAGTCATAAAATCACGCCAGCTGCTATTGCAGCGAGATTTCATCATTGTGTGGCACAGGCAGTTGCCCAAACCGCGGTCTCTTTATGTCAACAGAATAACTTGCAAACGGTCGTTTTAAGTGGAGGTGTATTTCAAAATACATTATTACTCGAACACACTCATTTTTTATTACGTAAACATCATTTGAATGTTCTTTCACCCAGTTTAATACCGATGAATGATGCAGGTTTATCCATTGGTCAGGCTGTGGTTGCTGCAGCACTTTGCAGTAAAAGATGATATCTATAAATTTCACATTTCACAATAACTCGATCATCACAGTGCAGACAATATGTAGCATAGTCTAAAATTGCACATAAGCTTTCGACCCGTTCGTGAAGCATCATGTATTTTATATCCAATTTTCTAAATTTTTCCTTTGGGAAAACACCCATTTGCTTTAAAATAATCAATTGTAAAATAAAATCTGATCGGTTGATATTGTACAAAACTTTACATACAAGCAATTTTTTGGAATTGTGGTGTTGATACCTGAGGATTTATGAATGAAATTTGAGACTTTTTTCCCCTTTCTTGTCTGGTTTAAATTACTGACTAAAGAATCTGTTAAAGCTGACCTTATAGCGGGCTTAACAGGCGCAGTGATTGTGCTTCCACAAGGTGTTGCTTTTGCAACAATTGCGGGCCTGCCACCAGAATATGGTCTTTATACGGCAATGGTAACACCTATCATCGCCGCATTATTTGGTTCATCCTTTCATCTCGTGTCAGGGCCTACCACTGCTATTTCTATTGTTGTCTTTTCAGCTGTCAGTCATCATGCAACTCCAGGGACACCAGAATTTGTTTCATTGGCACTGACACTGACTTTTTTAGCGGGTGTTTATCAATTTGCTTTTGGTGTGGCCAGGTTAGGTTCATTGGTTAATTTTGTTTCGCATACGGTTGTTATTGGATTCACAGCAGGTGCAGCCATTTTAATTGCAACGAGCCAACTCAAACATATTACAGGGATTTTTGTCCCCAAAGGTGAGACATTTATTCACACGTGGATGGATCTCTATACAGGGGTAGGAGATACTAATATATACCTGCTTATTATCGGTATAGCAACGCTAATCAGTGCACTTATTGCTAAACGATTTGCGCCTAAACTTCCCAATTTACTTATTGGGATGATTATTGGCAGTGTGCTTGCGCTTTATTTTAAAAACTACACAGAGATTAAATTAGTGGGAGAAATACCCGCTCACTTGCCTCCCTTATCACATCCTGAGTTTTCTTTTCAGACGATAAAACTGCTTGCACCAGAAGCTTTTGCTGTTGCCTTGTTAGGTCTAATTGAGGCGGTATCAATCAGCCGTGCGGTAGCCACTAAATCCAGTCAACGAATTGACTCTAATCAGGAATTTATAGGACAGGGCCTCTCTAATATGACAGGGAGCTTTTTTTCCAGTTATGCGGGTTCTGGTTCATTTACCCGTTCGGGCATTAATTATGAAGCAGGTGCAAAAACACCCTTGTCAGCTATTTTAGCAGCTATTTTTTTGATGATAATTGTTTTGTTGATTGCTCCATTGACGGCTTATTTACCCATCGCTGCAATGGGAGGCATTATTTTACTTGTGGCATATAATTTGATTGATTTTGACCAAATTAAGCATACCTTTTCATTTAGTAAATCTGAAACTAGTATTTTGCTGACCACTTTTTTTGCCACACTGTTTTTGGAACTGGAATTCGCTATCTATCTCGGGGTCATACTTTCCCTGGTTTTGTTTCTGGCAAAAACATCAACACCCAGAATACCGACTTTGTCTTTTGATGGAGAAGTAGGAGGCATTAAAAGAAAATTAATCAATATCAATAAAAAACCGGTTAAGCAATGCCCACAGGTTAAAATTATTCGTATTGATATGTCTATTTACTTTGGTTCCATTAATCATATTCAAAACCGTATTGCTCATATTGTCGAGAATGAAAAGATTTACCACATTTTAATTGTTTCATCGGGAATCAATTTTATTGATTTAGCAGGTGCTGAAGCATTGGTTGCTGAAAATTCTACTTTAAAAAAATTGGGTGGTGGTTTATATTTTGTAGGCATGAAATCTTCTGTTTATGAATTTTCTGCCAAGTCAGGTTTTATTAAACACGTTGGTAATAATCACTTCTTTGATTCAAAAACGGAAGCCATAGCTTCTATTTTTGAACAATTAGATAAAAAAGTATGTTCAGAATGTAATGCTTTAATTTATAAGGAATGCCAATAAATTTGTCCAATTTAATCATTAGTTTAATATAGGAACACTGTACACAGAATTAAATCTAAAAAGGTAAATGTATTTCTTTTGCACTTTCCATTATTTCAATAGCACTTTCCATATCAAGCTGATCAGGATTTTCAGTGGATTGTTCTTGCAGTTTATCAAATAATTCAGCCTGCTCCCAAGTATGATGATGACCATTTTCATCCTGGACATAGGCGGCCCAGGGAATAAATTTTGTTAATGGAAAAACCTGTCCTTCCTGGGGCGATATATCGACATTAAGTCCAGATATAAACAAGATTTTTTTGTTTTTGTAAGTGGGTTCCTGGATAATTGTTCTAAAAGCTCTGTCAAACTCAACCTGAGTATTGGCTTGTGCTGCTGTTAATGCAGGCCATTGAGAGGTGACGACATAAGGCATGACATTAATCAGATTTTTTTCTAAATGATCACGACCTTCATGGTGCTGACTTATTTTTCGTTTAAAATAGAAAAGATCCGGATGAAGATGCGTCCCAATTGGTTCACTTTGACCATTGTTTAATTCATTGGTGTTAAAATAATTCAGTAAAGCGGATGAGGCTGAAAAAACTTTTGCCGTACTTTTGGATATTTCAGGTGTGAGCTTTCCCTGAGGATCTAATTTAACAATTTTGTCTAAATTTAGAAGTAAACCCTCTTCACGTTCAGCATGTAATAAAAGATTATCAATAATAACTTTGACCTCATCATTTTCTTTAGATAGAAAGATGTTTTGACTGGCAAACTCATATTCCTTCAAATACCACTCCAGAGCACCTGAAATTTTTCCGCAATTAGATGTTTCGCAGGCATCTTCTGTCTGTAATCGACGATATACTCCAAATCGCTCATTTACAGGGTCATAGCCCACATGACTCGCTTGAATAATGACCAGATCTTTACCATGATGTGAATGAGGAGCATGACGGTCAGTTGCGACAATCCCACCGACTAAACCATGATTAAATGGAAATGTACCAAAGTGTTTAGCAATTAAAATAATGGGATATCCCTGGCTTTCATCAGAGCAGAAAGCCCTGGAGGGCATAATTCTTCCAGGTTTAAAACCCAATGACTTTGCCAGGTTATAGACTCTTGGCATGAAGCGACTATAGCGCATTGATACTTCGGCCATATGATATGCGCCCAGTAAACTGGAAATTGAGCTATTTGTGCCGTACATATAAAGCCTCCATTTTGATCACAATCAATAAAAATATGTTAAGAATCGATCTTATATCACTGATAATATAACTTAATTATATAAGGATTTCAGCATTTTTCATGTTAGAAATAAGACTATCAATATCCTTAACTATAGGTGTTGCTTAGGGGAGTGATTGGAGTTGTGTACTTCTTGATGTGACCTCCAGCTTTGGACAATAAATGTGATAATTTTTTAATCACTCATTTTTTCTATAATAAGTTCATTAATTGTTTCATTTAATGTGTCATCGTGCACACAACTAATAATGGGATAAGGTAAGCGAATAATAAATTCTGTCCCTTTTGGGGATTGAGAAGTCGACTGACTGATCACGCCGATTTCACCAGAATGTTCTCTGATGATCTCTTGTACGATATATAAACCGATACCCATTCCATCTCCAGGGGCTTTAGTTGTGTAGAACGGATCAAAAATATGTTTAATTGTTGCCTTGTCCATGCCATATCCATGGTCTTTAATTCTTAAAATGGTATAAGGCATATCAGGCTTAAGTGGTTTTTTAAGATCACCAATTACATAAACATCTTCAGGCAAAGCACATGAGTATTCCCAACAAAATTCAGCTTTTAACTCAATTTGATTGTTTTCGTCACCTGCATCAATTGAGTTTTTAATAAGATTGATCAAGACTTGTTGAAAACGTTGCCGATCTACATTGATAAAGACATCCTCAGGAATATCCTTCAACACATCGGGTAATCGCTTAAGATCGTTGTGCAATAAAAGTAAGGTATTTTCAATTAATTCTGATAATTGAATGGGTTCGATATTAAAATCTTGTTGACTGCCAAAATCCTTTAAGGCATTGACAATTTTATGTGCTCTCATGGTTTCATTGTCAATTTGTTGTAACCAGTCAATTAACAGCTCTCGATCAGCAGTATCCAGTTCTTCTTTCAATAATTGGCAAGATGAAAGAACATTACCCAGAGGGTTATTGAGTTCATGAGCAACACCAGAAATAAGCACACCCAGTGATGCCAGTTTTTCGGTATGTAATAGTCTTTTTTTTCTTAAATCCAGTTCATAAAGCATCCGGTTAAATGCATTGGCAAAGGTAATGACTTCTTGTTCATTATTATCCACTTTTAGTTGATCAAATTGTCCTCGGGCAATGGGTTCTAGTTTATTTTCAAGCTCTCTTAAAGGTCTTACAACCAGATTACTGAGTCGATATCCAATTAAAACAGTAATCAAAGCAGTGATAAAAATGGCACCCGCTAAAGTCCATTGAGTCGTGTTTAATGACTGAAGTAGATTCTCTCTTTCCTGTATAGCAAATTTATCAGCAATCAGTGAGAGATTATGACCCAGTGGCCGAATGGCTTCAGCAACATCTCCCTGTTGCAACCGTTCCCATTGTTCCCAATATTTTGTCATAAGGATTTGGTAGTTCTTTAATAATTGTTGTAGATCATTTAAATCAACCTTAGAACTAAGACGGGAATAACTATCATCATTTTTGTTTAAATTACTAATGGCTTCTCGGGTAAAAAGAAGAATGTTTTCAAGCTCATCTTTATTGTGATAGAGAAACAGATTTTTTTCATGGCGTCTCATTTCAAGAATGTCATCTTTGAAGTTGGATATCACAACACCATCTCTGACCTGTTGTTGCAAATAGAGCAGATTAAAAAAAGCGAATAGACAAAGGAGCACAATAAATATTGCCAGTAGATAGAATGCTCGTGAGGTTTTGTGTCGAATACTATTCATAAGCCTTTAGAAAAATGAGAAAAAGTAAAAAGTTTTTGCTTTTTGAAATAGAACTTAGTAATTGTTGCATATTGAAATAGTCTTCGCAAACATCAATTGCCAGCCTTTGAAACACTATTTCATTTATGAAATCCAGGTGATGCATTATGAAACATTGCCTATATGCTGATAGAACAGTCATTTAGAAAAATGTTGTTATTATGTGTTACATATTGCAACAATGCAATTATTTGTTTGTTTTATTTGTACTTATAAAACAGTAGCTTAGTTAAATATATTGATGGCATACTAGTTGCTATTACTAGAAGTAGTAATGAATATTTTTCTAATATTAAGGTATATTAAAATGAATAAAATTTTAGACACTATTTTAAATGGTTTATCTGCGCAATATGCTGGAGAGTATTTATCTTCTTCAGATAAAGAGCAGACTCTCAATAACCGTCCTTTTAAAGATAGACTGATTACACACGCATCTCAAACAAATGTCATTGTGCCAAATGAAATGAAGAATGAAAAAAGGCACATAGCAATGTTATGTAATGATACAACGAATGAGAATGTAATCAACTATGTTTTGGGCAATGCTAATGATTGTTCAGTTGATATTTTATATCACGGATTTCATAAGCCTTCTTCTTCAGGCGAATTCTATACCCATGCACGTAATAGTTTTTCTGATAATAACGTTGATGTCAGTATTGTAAAACTCATTAATGATTCTATTGAAGAGATAAAAGATTATTTGGTGAACCACCGAACTTTACAATATCTAGTGACTGATTCACATGATCAGTTAATGGGATCTTTTTTAAAAAACAAAGCCATTACCAGTCAACTTCAGATCCCAATAGTGTTAATTAATTAATACTATTAACAAGTTATTAAAGTATGAAAAGAGTTTAAAAAAGGGATTAAATGAAAGATAAGATCAAAGCACAAAAAAAGAAAATTATAGCAGGTATTATTTTTATGGGCATGGCCCTGTATATGGCAACTCTGGTACCCACCATTCAAATGTCCTGGGTAATGGGACTGTTAATATTGACCATTTATTTATTTGCCTTTGAAGTCGTTGATGTCGATGTCACCGCGATATCAATTATGGTTTTACTAGGATTATCAACTTTATTTGCCCCGATTATGGGACTTGATGCAGGTTTAGTATCAACAGATAAACTATTTAATGGTTTTTCAAGTAATGCAGTTATGTCGATTATTGCAGTAATGATCATCGGTGCGGGTCTTGATAAAACTGGCATTATGAGCAAAGTGGCAGCATTCATTTTAAATGTAGGGGGAACCTCAGAAAAACGCATTATACCAATTGTCTCAAGTACGGTAGGAATCATTTCTTCATTTATGCAAAATGTAGGAGCAGCAGCACTCTTTATTCCTGTTGTCAGTAGAATCTCTGCTCGTTCTGGTTTGCCTATGTCTCGTTTATTGATGCCTATGGGGTTTTGTGCCATTTTGGGTGGTACAGTTACTATGGTAGGTTCTTCTCCCTTAATTCTATTAAATGATTTAATCTTAACATCGAATCATGCTTTACCTGAAACACAACAGATGAAAACCTGGGGCTTATTTTCAGTGACTCCTGTGGGTTTAGCGCTTGTATTTACGGGTATTATTTATTTTGTTTTGGCTGGTCGTTTTGTGTTACCAAAAGTAAGTGAAAAATCAGATGCCAATAAAGCGACCAATACTATGGATTATTTCCAAAATGTTTATGGTATTGATTATGCCTTGTATGAAATTGTTGTTCCTGCAGAGAGTCCATTAGTTGGTCATGTTTTAAATGACATTGAATCTGATGAGCATATTCGAATTATTGCTGCCATTAAAGGCAATACAAAAGATGTCACTATTGGACCTAATGGAGTAGCCAGAGATTATACGATTGAAGCTCATACCATTTTAGGTGTATTGGCAACTAATGAGTACATTATAGAATTTGCCCACGATTATTCTCTGGATGTAAAAGATAATCTTAAATTTTTCTCTGAAACTTTATCTTCCTCACGTTCAGGTGTTGCTGAAGTGGTCATTCCACCAAGCTCTCAATTAATTGACAAATCAGCGCGTGATGTCTGGTTAAGAAAAACTTATGGGCTTGCGATGGTAGCATTACACCGTGATGGTGAAACATTGGGTACTGGAGAAGGTATTCGTGATCTGCCGTTTCAGGCTGGTGATACATTAGTTGTTCATACTCTATGGAACAATCTGGATCGCATTGTTAAAGATAAAAACTTTGTTGTTGTTACCACTGAATATCCACATGAAGAAACTCGTCCTCATAAAGTAGGCTGGGCAGGTTTATTCTTTGTTATTGCTTTATCTATGGTCTTATTCACG
>JADGEK010000097.1 GCA_016744395.1 Gammaproteobacteria bacterium
CCATTTTCTTTTAAAAGAGACATAGCCTGAATGACATCATCACTGTGATTGAGTAACACACCCTCGGTAATTTCAACCACTAATTCAATGGATAGTGTCTGAAACAGGAGGCCCATCTCTAATAACCGTTCAATAAATCCCCTTTCATAAAACTGCTTGGGGCTGATATTGATGGATAAATGCTTTAATTTCTTACTACAGGCCTGATTATCCCAACGTTTTATTGTATCGCTCACATGCTCAATTAGCCATTTACCCAGTTCAATAATCAAGCCCGTTTTTTCTGCAATTGGAATAAATTTCTCTGGGGAAATCCATCCCAGACTTCGATCATGCCAACGAGCTAACACCTCTGCACCCACAATATTTCCCTGCAGATCAATTTTAGCCTGATACCAGGTTTCCAATGTGCCCTTTTGAATGGCTTTTGCTAATAAACTTTCAAGCTTAACCTGTGAATCCATCCTTTCTTGCATAGACGCTGAGTAAAAAGTAATTCGATTGCGCCCTCTTTCCTTTGACTGATACATGGCCACATCGGAATGACTTAATAACTCTTCACTGGTTTGGCCATCATCTGGAAAAATACTAATTCCTAATGAGCCCGTCATGGTAAACTCATATTCAGAAAAGTGATATGGTATTAATATCGCTTGCTTGATTTTCTCTGCGACATGCTCTGCTTTGGTTGCAGCAACATCACTTAAAGCACCGAGTTCAGGCAATAGAACCACAAATTCATCACCTCCCATGCGTGCTAAAGTGTCTTCAGGACGTAATTCAGCTCTCATCCGCTTGGATACTTCAATCAAAAGCATGTCTCCAGCAGTGTGCCCTTTTGAATCATTTAGCCCCTTAAAATTATCTAAATCAATAAAAATGAGTGCCCCCTTAAAATCATGGCGAATAGCTCTGGCCAACTCATTGTCCATTTGTTCCGCTAAAAATCGTCGATTGGGTAAATTCGTTAATGTATCATGATAAGCCTGACGCTCAGCATCTTTGAGCATTTGAGCCTGTTTTTGTTCTGCTATTTCCAGTTTAGAGGCCATATAATTAAATGCTTGAATCAAGTAATTCATGTCATCTGATTCATGACTTTTTATTCTGACTGCAAGATCACCTTCACCTAATTTCTTCGCAGCTTGAGAAATATAAGCAATTCGATTTGAAACACGCTGAAAAACAACATAGGAAAAGAAACTGACAATGATAAAACTGCTCAACAAAAGTCCATACAGTTTCACTATATTTGATTTAGCTTGACGATAACTGTCTTCTTGATCCAGTAATCTCATTTGTAAGGTTTGTACAACCAGGTCCTGATAAATAATTAAAATTTGAGAGTGTAATTGTTTATCAAGTTCCTGCGCCAATTTGAGTTTATCGAGTTGCTCATTTTGTACAAAAGACAACCATTGTTGCCGATTATTTCGATATTTATCCAAAATGATCTGTAATAGAGAAATTTTCTTCTTAATCAATTGGATACTTTGTTTGTTAGCCGCATCTAAAAACAGAGCTCCTGCCTCCTCGATCTGAAAGAGCATGGACTTTAAGACTTCATGGTATTGGAAATAATATTGCTCATTTTGGGTTCTAAGATAATGACCAGCCAGAAATTGCAACCTGGATTCATCTTGAATCAAACTGACAAGAATAACATCTTGTGCAAATGAATGTTCCACAGAAGAGAACTGTCGGAAAAGTAAAGAGCCTGTCAAAATATTCAAGAGTAATATCAGCGCTATTAAAGATAACAGGCTTCTTAAAATTGTCATTTTTTTCTACTCATGACGACCATGGCATTAGTGTTTATCAATTACATTCAGGCCAACCCTGTTTGGGGCAACCTGAAATAAAGAATCAATGTGTAATGATTGCAACATAGGCTGTTGAGAACCATTTTTTTTAAGAGCAAATTGTTCTGACCATTGCTTTTGTTGTTGCAGTTGCAACAACAATCCCTGCTCCAGAACCACTCGTAGTACAAAGTTATCCCACAATTTATTAACGGCATCTTTCTCAGCATTTAAGAGCCTGGCCATAATACTTTTTGCCTCATTAGGTTCAGCCGCAATGAATTTTTCTGCTGATAAGAGTGCTTTAAGCAGCTTTTTAACCACCTCAGGATTTTTCTGAATATACGAGTCCGTGGAAAGTAAATTATAGGTCTTTCGATAGAGTGCAGGTTCAGAAAATATTTTGATATCACCTGATAGCAATTTATTCACCTGACGAATAAAAGGTTCTCGCATAGAAAAAGCATCAATTCTCCCTTCAGCCAGTGCTACAGGTAATTCTTCTGCTTTCATAAATTGTATTGTGACTTCCTGCTCAGAGATGTAATGCTGCAGCAAAAACAAATGAAGAAAAAAGTGTACCGAGGATGCATGCTGAGTGGCAATAATCTTACCTTTTAAATCACTCGCCTCCTCAATGCCTCTATCACTGCGTGCCACAATTTTTAATTCATTATCAGAACTTCCTAAAGTGGCAATGATACGTAAATCAGGATACGCGAATAATTGTGCAATAAAAGGCACTTCAGCCGTCGTAGAAATCTCCGCCACACCTGCTAACATACCATCCAAAGCTCTTTTTCCACTAGGATAAATTTTAAATTTAATATCCAGCCCCTGTTCTTTAAAGTAGTCTTTTTCATGAGCAATCCAAATTAATGAATTGAGTAGACTGGTTGTGACACTTAAAGCCACGGTTTTTGTTTGCTCTGGAGGGGGGGAACAAGAAACTAAAGTTAGAACAAGGAATAAAGCAGGGAAATAACGAGGCAAAATAATAGAACGAACAAAAAAACGCATTACTCTTTAGCCTCAAATAAATGATACTGTTAATTCAAGTATCATACATTTTTGGCAAAGATCAAGATTTGATCTATTTGGATTTTTCTAACACCCTAATGATTAAAAGGAATACTGGAGCTTTGTATTTATAGCAATTGACGCCCTGCCTCAAAAGCTTCAAACCATTAGGGCTTGCTGCTCTTAATATTACGTTCTAGGAGTCACAACACCCGTTTGTCCCTGGTATTTGCCATTTTTGTCTTTATAGGAAACATCACATTCCTCATCGGATTCAAAAAATAACATCTGCGCAACACCCTCATTGGCATAAATTTTTGCAGGTAATGGAGTTGTATTTGAGAACTCTAATGTCACATGCCCTTCCCACTCTGGTTCCAAAGGCGTGACATTCACAATAATGCCACAACGAGCATAAGTTGATTTACCCAGACAAACCGTCAGTACCTTCCTTGGAATGCGGAAATATTCGACGGTTCTGGCCAGAGCAAATGAATTCGGGGGAATGATGCAAACATCGGACTCAACATCAACAAAACTATTATCGTCAAAATCTTTAGGATCGACAATTGCAGAGTTTATGTTGGTAAAAATTTTAAACTCTCTTGAACAACGAACATCATAGCCATAGCTTGACGTACCATAAGAAACGATTCGCTCTCCATTGGATTCTTTAACCTGACTCGGTTCAAAAGGCTCAATCATTCCTTCATTCTTTGCCATGGAACGGATCCAGTGATCGGACTTGATACTCATAATAGTGTAATAACTCGCAATGTTGGTCAATAATTAGGCCTATATTATCCATGTGATAGACAAGAAACACAAGCTAAGCCATTCATTGCTCTGAGAGTTACAGGATTTTGCAATGAGTCAATGCATCTGTTTAAGTACTAGAAATAAAAAAGAGGCATCCAAGCCTCTTAATAGTCAATTATCCATAATCCTGGGATAAGAATATAGACTCACTTTCAAATTGAGCCCCATTGCGACTTCCTTGGCGCTTTATTGTTTTTATTTATTATTCCTTAATTCTTCTATGGTCACTGCATTTAACCTTTTTTCAACATTTTTTTGGGGAATTCACATCGAAAAACAGACCCCTTACCCACTTCACTAGAGATAATCAATTGGCCATGATGATGGGCTACTACATGCTTCACAATGGCAAGGCCAAGACCTGTTCCACCTTTATCACGAGAACGTCCAACATCAACTCGATAAAATCGTTCTGTGAGTCGTTCAACATGATGTTGAGCAATACCATCACCATTGTCCTGAACTTCAAAGCAACCCTTTTCATTTTCATTGAGATACCAACGAATAGAAATATCACCTCCTTCTGGCGTATATCGGATCGCATTGCTGATTAAATTTGAAAAAGCACTTTGTAATTCATTATTATCACCTTTTAGCCATTTTAAATCAGAGTTCTCCAATTCAATGTTATGTTTTCCATTACTCAGAACTAATGCTTCTTTTTTCAGCATCATAATGAGTGCATTCATATCAATAAACTCTTTTTTCAAAGTGTGTTTCTCATTACTTTCTATGGTTGAGAGCAAGAGAAGATCTTCCACAATATGGCACATCCGATTCGATTGTTGTTGCATCAATTGTATTGAGCTGGCATAAACGGGTTCATCGTGTAAATGATCTTCAAGAGTTTCAAGATAGCCTGATAGCACCGTTAAAGGCGTTCGTAACTCATGTGACACATTGGCTACAAAATCCTGTCGAATGGTTTTAAGCTTTTGGATACTGGTCACATCTCGAGCAATTAATAAAAATTTATGACCATAGGGAATCAAGCGAATTGACAGGATTTTCTTATTATCGGGAGATGGGATCTCTAATGTATCTTTAACTTTTTCCACTCCATCTTTTTTCTCACAGCTATGATTCTCAATAAAATCCAAAAGTATGGGGCTTCTTATTAAATTGGTTAGGCTCTGGCCAACGTCTTTCTTCTTTTTTAAACCAAAATAAGTTTCACATTTAGAGTTAAACCATTCTATTTCCCAGTTGCCCCCTAAAATAATAGTCGCATCTGGCAGCGCTTCAGTGGATTCTTTATAACGATTTAAAACCACCATGAGCTTTTCCTGCCTATGACGGTTATGGCGTTGTATACGATAAAGATGTCGAAAGACTTCACCCCATAAACCACCTGCATCAGGAGGCATGTCAAGCTGATTATTGGACAACCAATGTACCAATCGCGTCAATTGTCTCAAGTGCCAAAAAATATATATCACGAGACCAAGAGAAAATAATAGCCAGGGATTGCCTATCGCATACCCAAAGAGAAGCAAACCGATGAGGCCAATAGATATCCAGATGATCTCATTGAATAAATAATGTTTATTCTGGCCCATTCTGCTGACTTATTGTGTTGAGAAGCGGTATCCCGCTCCACGGACTGTTTGAATTAAACTCTCAATATGAAATTCTGTTAAGACTTTTCTTAAGCGACGAATATGCACATCGACTGTTCGCTCTTCAATATAAACATCGCCACCCCAAACCCGATCTAATAACTGGCTGCGATCATAAACGCGTTCTGGATGCGTCATAAAAAAATGCAGCAATTTATATTCAGTGGGACCTAACTCAAAAGGCTTATTGTCAAAGGACAGTCGATGTTTGACACTGTCCATACGAATCCCTCCCAATTCCAAAATACCATCTTGATCAGGTGTCGTCCGTCGTAACACCGCTTTAATCCGGGCCATTAATTCTCGAGGGGAAAAAGGTTTAGTCACATAATCATCAGCCCCTGCATCCAGACCTCGAATGCGATCATTTTCTTCGCCACGTGCCGTTAACATAATGATAGGAATCTCTTTGCTGGAATCATTATTTTTTAGGCGCTGAGCCAACTCAAGACCACTGATTCCAGGTAACATCCAATCCAGTAATATTAAGTCAGGATGCTCTTTCATAATCATCACCTGTGCTAATTCTGCATCTTCCGCTTCAAGCAGGGTATAATCGCTCTTATGAAAAGCAAATTTCATCATCTCTCGAATGGCAAGTTCATCTTCAACCAGTAATATTTTCTTCTGCGGCATTGTTACTCCTTGGAATGTCGCTTAAACCTCATTTAAATATTACACACTATAATTATGACATTTATATGACAAATTGGATATTTTTGTTATTATCATTACAAGAATTCAAAAAATGTGAGAACAGTAAGATCTCTATTTAAAGTCCTGTATTTATTTTTTATGGTAAATCCAGGCAACCAAAATACCTGCAATCACCCCAAATAGGTGGCCTTCCCAGGAAACATCAGGCCTGCCTGGAAAAACACCAAAGATCATTCCACTATAAAAAAATATTATGGTAATTGAAATGACAATATATTTAAATTGTCGTGAAAACCAACCTGCCAGAATAATATATCCCCAAAGCCCAAAAATAACGCCCGATGCACCAATGTGATTGGCATTGCGACCCATTAGCCAGGTCAACACACCACCAATCACCATGATTAGCAGTATCTTGACAAACATTTGTTGGCCCTCAAGAATGGCAAGAATGATGGCAAAAAGTGCAAAACTCATTGAGTTACTGATCAGATGTTGCAATGATCCATGCAACAGAGGTGAGGTAAAAATTCCGACCAGGCCCTGTAAAGTTCTTGGTACCAGGCCAAATTGCTGTAACGGTAAAGCAAGGGACATAAAGTAGACTCCCCAGATCACGAGTAAAAATATAAAAATAATCTTTATTGACTGTGCCATCCACTCATTACTCAGAAATTAATGTTGAATTGAAATCATTTTTAACAATTTAGAAAAACAAAAAAAGCCAGTGACATTCCTGTCACTGGCTTTTTTGTTTCTCAAAACTGTTAAAATTTATGACAATTTAGTCATTCTTAATGACAATTTTAGGGAATTTATTACTGTAATCACGTGCTTTCAGTGCCAGTTTTGCACCAATTTTACGAGCAATATCAGTATATAACTCAGTAATACGGCTTTCAGGTTCTGCAAACACAGTTGGCTTACCATCATCTGCTTGCTGGCGGATGCTCATATCCAAAGGTAGTGCACCCAATAAGGCCACATTTTCTTCTTCTGACATGCGCTGACCACCACCTTCACCGAAAATACGCTCTTCATGGTTACAGTTACTGCAAATATGAATCGACATATTTTCAACCACACCCAATACAGGTACATTCACTTTCTCAAACATCTTCAAACCTTTACGAGCATCCAATAAGGCAATGTCCTGAGGTGTTGTTACTACCACTGCGCCACTGACTGGAATTTTTTGAGCCAATGTTAATTGAACGTCACCCGTACCTGGAGGCAGATCCACAACAAGGTAATCGACATCTTTCCAACGAGTATCTTTAAATAATTGTTCCAGAGCCTGTGTCACCATTGGACCACGCCAAATCATTGGGGTGTCATCGTCCACAAGGAAGCCGATCGACATCGTCTGAATTCCATAATTAAGCATAGGCTCTAGAGATTGACCATCAACCGATTCTGGCTTGCCTGAAATGCCCAGCATTCTTGGCATACTTGGACCATAGATATCGGCATCAAGGACACCCACTTTAGCGCCTTCAGCTGCGAGTGCCAGTGCAATATTAACGGTTGTTGTTGATTTACCAACACCACCCTTACCAGAAGCAATAGCAACAATGTTTTTAACACCTTGAATCGGCTGAACACCTTTTTGCACGGCGTGAACAACAATCTTACTGCTGACATTTATTTGAGCATCATCGATGCCATCAACTTCTGTTAATAAAGCAGTTAATTTTTCACTTAATTCTTTCTGGTATCCCTTATGAGGGAAGCCCAGTTCGATATCAATAATCGCCTTAGAGCCTTCAACCTGCGTATTTTTTACGCAATGGGCAGAAACTAAATCGCTTTCCAGATAAGGATCAATAAATTCTTTTAACTTTTCTTCAATTTGTTCAACACTTGCCATGTTTAAAAACTCCAGCTATATTATTTCTGAAACAGATAAATTCTTGAGTAAATTAGTCGGTTATTATACAGACTTTCATTAAATACTCAAATAAATTCAAATTACTCATAATGATCTTGGGTTCTATTCAATCGTAGGGATAAAGACTCTCTATACTTGACCTCTCTACTTGAGAAGGAACCTGTAAAATTGTTAAGATACCCTGTTTATTTTTTCAACTCAATCTGCGGGCAGTTCAAGCAATGGCAACACAAGCACACTCTAGTCACGAGAAAGGTATCGGGAATGGTTCTAAGAAACGAAAAATTTTAGTGACCAGCGCATTACCTTATGCCAATGGTTCAATCCATATAGGGCATCTTGTCGAATACATTCAGACCGATATATGGGTACGTTTCCAAAAAATGCAAGGTCATGAGTGCTACTATGTGTGTGCTGATGATGCTCATGGCACCCCGATTATGTTGCGCGCGCAGTCAGAAGGTATTACACCAGAGCAGTTGATCAGTGATACCAGCGAGGAACATCAGGCTGATTTTAAAGATTTTGCTATTCAGTTTGATAATTTTCATAGCACCCATTCACCAGAAAACCGTTTTTTTGCAGAAACAATCTATAATCGCCTTAATAAGGCTGGACATATCAGCAAGCGCACCATTTCTCAGGCTTATGATCCTGAAAAGAAAATGTTTTTACCTGATCGCTTCATTAAGGGCGAATGCCCTAAGTGTGGTGAAGAAGATCAGTATGGTGATAATTGTGAAGCCTGTGGTGCGACCTATAGCACAACCGAATTAAAAAATGCAGTGTCCGTTGTTTCTGGTGCCAAGCCCATTGAAAAGGATTCTGAACACTATTTTTTCAAGTTGCCTGATTTTGAAGCCATGCTCAAAGAGTGGACGGGTTCTGGGCATTTACAAGATGAAATCAGCAATAAATTACAAGAATGGTTTGAAGCGGGTTTACAGGAATGGGATATTTCCCGTGATGCGCCCTACTTCGGTTTTGAAATTCCCAATACCGATAACAAATTCTTTTATGTCTGGTTAGACGCACCAATTGGCTATATCGCCAGCTTTAAAAATCTATGCGATAAAAAGGGAATCGATTTCGACTCTTTCTGGGAAGCAGACAGTGAAACTGAGCTGTATCATTTCATCGGCAAAGACATTGTTTATTTCCACGGTTTATTTTGGCCTGCCATGTTACACGGTTCAGGATTCAGAACACCAACCGCTATTTTCTCTCACGGTTTCCTCACCGTTGACGGCAAGAAAATGTCCAAGTCCCGGGGTACTTTCATTAAAGCCCGTACCTATTTAGATGAATTGAATCCCGAATATCTGCGTTACTATTTTTCTGCCAAGCTGGGTAGTGGAGTGACGGATCTGGATTTAAATCTCGAAGATTTCCGTCTGCGAGTAAACTCTGATCTCGTTGGCAAAGTGGTCAATATCGCCAGTCGTTGTGCAGGCTTCGTAAAAAAGAAATTTAACTCAACCTTATCTGATACAGTCAGTGAACCTGAACTGTTTGAACAATTTGCTCAGGCTTCAGATTCCATTGCTGCTCATTATGAAGCCCGTGAATTCAGTAAAGCCATCCGTGAAATTATGGCTCTAGCGGATCTCGCCAATCAATACATTGATGAGAAAAAACCCTGGCAAGCCATTAAAGAAGAAGGACATGAGCAAGAAGTACATGAAGTCTGCAGCATGGGACTCAACCTGTTCCGTCAGCTCATGATTTATCTCAGCCCGGTACTGCCAGTAATGGCGGAAAAAACCTGTGACTTTTTAAATATGGAAGCCATGCAGTGGAATGATGTTCAAACACCATTAACCGCGCATGAAATTAAAAAATTCAAACCTCTTATGATGCGTATTGAAGACGATAAAGTACAGGCAATGGTTGATGCATCCAAAGAAGGATTAGCAGCAACAGAAGCACCAAAAAAAGAAAAGAAAGCCTCTAAAAAGGCTGAATCACAGCCCAAAGTACATGAGCCCATTGCCAGTGAAAGTGATGATTCACACATAAAGGCTGATCCCATTAGTGATACGATCAGTTTTGATGATTTTGCTAAGATAGACTTACGTATTGCCAAAATAATTAAAGCCGAGCACGTTGAAAAAGCAGACAAGTTATTACAGCTAACACTCGATTTGGGCGGCGAAACTCGCAATGTATTTGCAGGTATTAAATCAGCTTACGCACCTGAAGATCTGGAAGGAAAGCTCACGGTTATGGTGGCAAATCTGGCACCAAGAAAAATGCGTTTTGGTGTCTCTGAAGGCATGGTACTTGCTGCAGGCCCTGGTGGTGAAGACTTATGGATTTTAAATCCTGAAGGTGATCAGGACAATGGTGCACAACCTGGTATGAAAGTAAAATAAAGAGAAACAAAAAGAAATAAAGAGAAGTCTTTAATCATATAGTCGGTAGTCAAAATCAAGAGATTAAAACTAGAGACAAAAAGTTAAAGACTAACGACTAACCATCTAACGACTATAGACTTTCTATAATGAGTGAATATTTTTTATTATTGATCTCCACAATTTTTGTGAATAACTTTGTTCTGGTTAAATTTTTGGGACTTTGCCCTTTTATGGGTTCTTCACGAAAAATAGAAGTGGCAACAGGTATGGCGCTAGCAACCACATTTGTTTTGACCTTATCGTCAGCGTCCAGTTATCTGGTCAATCAATACATCTTAATCCCTCTGGATATAGAGTATCTTAGAACAATAGCCTTTATTATGGTCATCGCCGCCGTCGTCAACTTCACAGAAATGATGGTTCATAAAACCAGTCCCATGTTATATCAAGTCCTGGGTATGTTCTTGCCACTAATTACAACGAACTGCGCAGTATTAGGGGTTGCGCTACTGAATGTACAAACAGGCTATGGTTTTTTTGAATCTATTTTATTTGGCTTTGGTGCTGCAGTTGGTTTTTCTATGGTAATGATCCTGTTTGCTTCTATACGTGAACGTCTGGCCGCAGCTGACGTTCCAGAAATATTTCAAGGGGCTCCCATTGGCCTAATCACCGCAGGCTTGATGTCAATTGCTTTTCTTGGCTTTACTGGCCTTGATAAGGGGTTAAACTAATGCTGGGAGGAATTCTAGCACTCATTGCATTGGCCGCATTCTTTGGCTTAGTTCTGGGATTTGCTGCGGTTGTATTCAAAGTAGAATCCAGCCCTGTTGTTGAGCAAATTGATGCCTTACTCCCACAAACTCAATGTGGACAGTGTTCATTTGCAGGCTGTCGCCCTTATGCTGAAGCCATTGCCGCAGGTGATGCACAGATCAATCTCTGCCCCCCTGGGGGAGAAAACTTAATACAATCACTGGCCGATCTCTTAGACGTTGAAGTATTGCCTATGAATGAGGAAGATGATGACACGATCATAGGCCCCATAGTTGCGGTTATTATTGAAGAGACTTGTATTGGTTGTACTCTCTGTATTCAAGCTTGTCCTGTCGATGCAATTCTCGGCGCAGCCAAACAAATGCATACTGTGATTGAAAGCGAATGTACGGGCTGTGAACTCTGCATCGCTCCCTGCCCAGTTGATTGCATTGAAATGATTCCAGTGAAACAAACATTGAAGAGCTGGCGCTGGCCAGAACCACAATATAATGCCAATAATAGAGAGGCGGAAACTATTTTTACGACACTTGACCATGTACTGGCGGAGAATGCCAGACCATGAGCCAACCATTATCCACATCCATTGCTCAGACACTCAGGGAAACTGTACGCAATTTATGGTCTTTTCCTGGTGGCATAAAGTTAGCGGGTAAAAAGTCATTATCAAATCACCAGGCGATTACCACAGCACATGCTCCCCGACAGCTGATCATTCCTTTATCTCAGCACATCGGCCAGCCTGCTGAGCCAATGGTTAAAGTGGGTGATAAAGTTTTGAAAGGGCAAATACTAGGACATGCCAATGGTCCTGTGAGTGCCCCCGTACATGCATCAGGTTCAGGCACAGTCACAGCAATTGAAGAACACCTCATTCCACATCCTTCAGGTTTATCTGCATTATGTGTCATCATTGATACGGACGGTTTTGAACAATGGATTGAATGTAAACCACTCATTGCTGATTTATCTTACAACAAAACCGATACGAGTGATGATTCGCCCCAAACAATTGCCAGCCTAAGCTGTCAGCAAATTAACGAACAAATTTCTAATGCAGGTGTTGTTGGTTTAGGTGGTGCACTCTATCCTTCAGCAGCAAAACTGCGTACCGCAGGAAGAATGCAAACCGACACCTTAATCATCAATGCAGCAGAATGTGAGCCCTATATCACTTGTGATGAAGTCTTAATGCAAAGACGTCCCGAAGAAGTTATATTGGGCATTTTACTGATCAAAAAAGTCGTCGGTGCAAAAAAATGCTTGATCGGTATCGAAGACAATAAACCTGAAGCCTATCAAGCGCTTCTTAAGACCATCAGTGGCTATAAAAAGGCTCATACAGAAACCCAAATTGAAATCATTCAGGTGCCAACTCGTTATCCTGCTGGTGGTGAAAAGCAACTGATTCAAGTACTCACAGGCAAGGAAGTACCCACTCAGGGGCTACCAATGAATATTGGTATTATCTGTCACAATGTCACGACTGCCGTTGCCGTTTACCATGCGGTGTATCGTGGCGAGCCTCTTATTTCAAGAATTGTCACCATAACAGGTGGGGCCGTTAAACAGCCACAAAATATGGAAGTGCCTATAGGAACACCGATTCGTGATGTGTTGAATCAGGCAGGGATAAACGAGGATAAAATCGAAAAGATCATTATGGGTGGGCCCATGATGGGTTTTGCTTTACCTTCCGTTGATACCCCAGTTACCAAAGCCACTAACTGTCTTCTGGTCAGTGAAAAAGGCGAATTAGCAACACCGCCGCCTGCAATGCCTTGTATCCGTTGTGCTCGATGTTCCGATGTTTGCCCCATGTCATTACTACCTCAACAAATGTATTGGTATGCAAAAGCTCGTGATCTGGAAAAAGTTCAGGACTACAATATTTTTGATTGTATTGAATGTGGTTGTTGCTCTTATGCCTGCCCCAGTAATATTCCTTTGGTGCAATATTATCGCTACGCTAAAACGGAAATATGGGATGATGAACGTGAACGTAATAAAGCCAATATTGCTCGTGACCGCCATGAATTCCGAAATGAGCGTCTGGAAAAAGCTAAAATAGCAAAAGCAGAAGCCGCTCGATTGAGAAAAGAAAAGCTGGCAAAGAAAAAAGCATTAGATGCAAAAAAAGCAGAAGAGCAAGCGAATAATACAAAATCACAGTCTGATGCGTCCAAATCAACTGCTGCACCCAGTGGTGCAGATTTGATTCAAGAAGCCATTGTTCGAGCCAAGTCGAAAAAAGCTCAGCAACAGTCACAAAAGAAAAATACAGACAATTTATCAGAAGCTCAGCAAAAAAAAATTGATGAAGTTAATAAGCGCCGTCAAAAAAGATCGGTATCAGAAAAGCCAGATGAACCCTAAACAGCACAACTGAATTTCTAATAGAAATGAAACTTGCAACTTGTCGCTGTGAAAACCAATAGGAATCAATAAAAACACTATGTTTTTAGCTCAAAGCTCACCTTTTTTAAAACCCGCTTTATCTGTCTCAAAAATGATGACAGCAGTCACTCTATTGATGATACCAGGGATAATAACGACGACCTATGTCTTTGGTTATGGCGTGCTAGTTAACCTGTTTCTGGCCATTGTATTTGCTCTCTCTTTTGAAGCAGCAGCACTTTATCTTAGAAAAAGACCCATTAAGGTTTACCTCAATGATAAAAGTGCTCTGCTCACTGCAGTGATTATTGGTGTTGCGCTACCACCACTTGCCCCCTGGTGGCTGACCTTTATTGGCGTACTATTTGCCATTGTTATCGCCAAACAACTCTATGGTGGCCTGGGTTATAATACCTTTAACCCTGCAATGGTGGCTTATGCCATTTTATTGATTTCCTTTCCTGCTGAAATGACCACCTATTGGCAACCCCCTACAATGTTGGTTTCTCAACTTGAGGGACAAACATTAAGCTTTCTGCAAACGATCAATTTTCAACTCTTTGGTCAATTGCCCACAGGCATGGCCATCGATGCATTAACATCTGCCACACCATTGGATATCGTACGGACCTCTGTTTTAAACGGTGCTGCAACCATTGACGAAATTCATATGCAAGGCAATGCCTTTGGTATGCTGGGAGGTATCGGTACAGAATGGGTCAACCTGGCTTTTTTGGCAGGTGGATTACTCATGTTGAAAAAAGGACTTATCAGCTGGCATATTCCTATTTCATTATTGGTCACTCTCGGTTTTTTATCTTTATTATTTGGCAGCTTTGAATTAGACAGTAACCCTTCACCCCTATTTCATTTCTTTTCGGGTGCCACAATGCTGGGCGCATTTTTTATTGCCACCGACCCCGTAACAGCACCAACAACACCCAAAGGTCGAATTATTTATGGTGCAGGTATCGGTGCACTCATTTATATTATTCGTACCTGGGGCGGTTATCCAGATGCCATTGCTTTTGCCGTGTTACTGATGAACATGTGTGCCCCCCTTCTGGATCATTTCACTCAACCTAGAGTCTATGGTCACAAGGCTGATGAGCGTGATGATGAGGCTTCCTCATGAGAGCAGTCATTTTACGCAATATGGTGATGAGTGCTGCTTTATTAGCAGGTTTTGGCGGTTTAGGAATCGCTTTGGTGATGGCAACGTTTGAAGCCACCAAAGAAAAAATTGAAGCCAGTGAAAAAGCCAATTTATTAAAAAATCTGAATAACATTATTCCATCTGATATCTATAATAATAAGTTACTCGACAATAAGTTAATTGTACCTGCAGCATCACAACTTGG
>JADGEK010000098.1 GCA_016744395.1 Gammaproteobacteria bacterium
TAACATCATTACTCAAAATATGGGTGGCACAATACACTGTGAAAGCATCTATGGCCAAGGCACACATTTTTACTTTGATATAAACACTCATGTTAATTAATACTGAATTTTCAATTAAACACAAAAAAATGTCTCAGAAGCTGTTCGTTTGCGTATCATGACACTTTTATCAAGAATCAAAATGAATAAAACAACGTTGCTAAATTAAGAACAAAGAGTTGCAAAAACGCTATTTATCCACTTTGTTTTAAAGTCTATAATCAATTCAACTTACATAAACCACGCTGAAATTGACCACTGAGGTAGACGAGTAGAATGCAATTCAAAAATACTAAAGTTGGATATGGCATCATTAGTATCTCATTACACTGGGTGATGGCAATTTTGATCATTGGTTTATTTTTTCTTGGGCAATACATGGTCGAACTCGATTACTATGACTCATTGTATCAAATTGCCCCCTGGTGGCATAAAAGTCTTGGCTTAAGTGTTTTTGTACTGCTGATAATTCGACTTTTTTGGCGCTTGAAAAATGACACGCCACTCTCCATGGTTAATAATACAGCATGGACAGTAAAAATAGCTGCAAGTGTACATGTACTATTTTATGTACTAATAGTTATTATATGCTTTAGTGGTTACTTTGTTTCAACAGCTAAAGGCGCAGGCGTCGAAGTATTTGGATTGTTCAATTTTCCCTCAGTGATAACATTGAATGAATCACAAGCCGATTTAGTATCTAAAGTTCATGAAATAGCAACACAGATTCTAATAATTTTTGTTGTAATACATGGGCTTGCCGCCTTAAAACATCATTTTATCAATAAAGATAATACACTCGTACGCATATTAAAACCATCCCAATTAAAGGAGAACCAATAAATGAAATTATTTTCATTAGTTTTTATCATCTTAAGCATCGCAAGCTCTAATGTCTTAGCACAAGATTATGTAATTGATAAACAAGGTATGCATGCTTCAATCCAATTTAAAATTTCCCATCTGGGTTATAGCTGGTTATGGGGACGCTTTAATGACTTTGACGGTGCACTAAGTTATGACAGTAAAGAGCCAAACAAGGCCAAAATCAATGTCACGATAAATACCCGAAGTGTGGATAGCAATCATGCTGAAAGAGACAAGCACATACGTGGAAAAGGCCTGCTAGAAACCAAACAATATCCTGAAGCTCGGTTCGTCAGTACCTCTTATACTCAAAATAAAGATAAAAGTGGTGTACTGAAGGGTGATTTTACCCTACACGGTGTCACCAAACCCATCAGTATTGATGTTAAGTTTATTGGCGAAGGAAAAGATCCCTGGGGAGGTTATCGTATTGGTTTTGAAGGTACAACCAAGCTGTCATTAGCCGATTACAATATCACCAAAAATCTTGGTCCTGCATCAAAAGATCTGGAGCTATTTTTTGCTATAGAAGCAATTCAGAAATAATTTGTTTAGCACAAAAAACTGTGCTAATTTTAAAGCATGCCAAAAATTTCACTGCCATTTTTTTTGTTTGCTTTTGCTTTTCTGTCACTAATCCAATGGACTGGTGCAGAAAAAAAGATCATTCTTTATTCAGAGAAAAAATTAGCACAAGTTGATAAAAATCATGGCAGTGAAGCCTCAGCACGAATGCTTAGTTGGAAAAAATTTGTTCAGAATAATCAAAATAAATCCGAAAAAGAAAAACTAAAACTGACCAATGACTTTTTTAACCAGCAATTGCAGTGGGTTGCTGATGATAAATTATGGAAAAAAAAGGACTATTGGGCAACCCCTCTTGAAACTCTCATAAAAAAAGCAGGGGACTGTGAAGACTTCACCATCATTAAATATTTTACTCTGACTTCGCTCGGCGTCCCCATTGACCGCCTACGACTCACTTATGTTAAAGCACTGAAATACAATCAGGCCCATATGGTTCTGACTTATTCCAAAAATAAGCGTTCAATCCCTTTAGTTCTAGATAATATCAATAAAAAATTATTACCCGCCTCACAACGTAAAGATCTTAAGCCTGTTTATAGTTTCAACGGTGAAGGTCTGTGGTTACAAAAGCAAAAAAAATTAGGTAAAAAAGTCGGTAGTAGTAGTCGAATCCGTTTGTGGACTGAATTAACATCAAGAATGAAAAAAGAGTTGTTATGACATTATTTAAACAAATTATCTTAATCATCGGAGCCATTTTCATGACTCTTTTTATCAGTACCATTTTTGTCAGTACTGATAATATCCGTGAATATCTGAATGAACAGTTATCATCACATGCACAGGATGCAGCAACCTCTCTTGGTATTGCTTTAACCTCTGAAATTGGCGATGCAGATATCGCCTCATTGGAAGCCTATACCAATGCCATGTTTGACAGTGGTTATTATAAAGAAATACAAATTAAAAACATTGATGATAAAGAGTTATTCCAAAAAAGCCGTCCCCTGGTCATTGACACTGTACCCGCCTGGTTTGTGACTTTATTTCCTCTCCATGCGCCTTTTCAGGAAGCCACCGTTGAAAATGGCTGGCAAACAGTGGGCACTATTAAAATTCAAAGTTATCCTGGATTTGCCTATGAAAAACTTTGGGAAAATGCTCTGAATACTTTAGGAGTATATATTGTAGTTATGCTTCTTATATTATTGATTACTGCAATTGCATTAAAAACTCTATTAAAACCACTGACGGCCATACAAAATCAAGCTAACGCTATTTGTCATCGTGAATTTCCAATTATTAATATCAAACCTAAAACAATCGAATTTCAACATGTGGTCACTGCATTAAACACAATGTCCATGAAGCTGAAAAAGATTTTTTCAAATCAGGCAAAACTGACTGAAGAACTACAAAAACAGGCTTTCCAAGATGGATTAACAGGCTTGCCCAATCGCTCCATTTTTATAAAACAGCTTAAATATTTCTGTGAATCAAAAAATAAAAGCAGTCGCGGTTGCTTGATTATTATGCAATTAAATGACCTGGTTCAGGTGAACAAAGAGTACGGACATATCAAAGCCAATGAACTACTCAAACAACTCGCCAACTTACTAAACAACACCAGTGAAGCCCATTCTAATTCACTGGTCGCTCGATTATCCGGCAGCGAATTTGCTTTATTATTAAGGTCTATTTCTCCTGAATTAATTAAGCAACTGGGTGAAAGCCTGCAACAGGAGCTGAGCACTATTGCTAAAGAACTGGAATTTAACGATGAAGACATTGCCCACATTGGCATGGTCACCAGCCATAGTAATCAGGATATGAGTGAACTGCTCTCTGAAGCCGATTTATCATTAAGGTTGGCACAACAAAAAGGCATAAACGCCTGGCATTTATCCGATAAGAAACAATCAGGCACACAAGCCCAAGGCTCTGATGAGTGGCATAAAATTATTATAGAAGCCATTGAAAAAGACTGGTTTCAACTGTACTTCCAAAAAACCATCAATGCCGACAATCAAACCGTATTTCAAGAAATCATGCTCCGACTCAATTATGATAATCAGGTTGTTTCAGCAGGGATCTTCATCCCCATGGCAGAACATCTGGAAATCACACGGTTCATTGATCGCTGGGTAATAGAAAAGATCAAACAAAGAATACAAACAGGTACTCAAACAAGCTATTGTGTCAATATGTCTCGCGATACGCTCTCCGATCCAACCTTTCCTCTCTGGTTAAAAGAACAGATTGAGCAATTAACCGTTCAGCAGCAAAGTCAATTAGTCATTGAGGTGCCTGAATATAATATTATTAAATCTCTAGCTGAATATAAAAACTTGTTAACTATTATGAAAGATTATCATTGTCAGTTTTCAATTGACCATTTTGGTATTGGCTTTGCTTCAATGTCCTATTTGCAGGATCTTAAAGTTGATTATATTAAAGTACATGGCAGTTATGCCTCTAATATCCAGGATAATAATGACATTATTAACTTTATGCGCCAAATCATAAATACTGCGCATAACCTGGAAATAAAAATAGTAGCCGAAGGCATCGAAAAAGAAGATGATCTGAATATTCTCAAAAAAATGAATCTGGATTATTATCAGGGCTATTTCATCGGTAGACCCGCTCCTGAGGAACAATAAAAGCGATAGTTCCCCAGTCACACCCAATAATAACAAGTATTTTATTTATAGTTCATAAACTAAAGGCTTGCTCCTAAACCAGGAGTAAATTAAAAGGAAAATCCATATAAGAGCAAGCATTCACTGACATTTAGTGCCTGAAAAAAATCCCCAAAAAGTTTATAATTATGTTCTTAAATTTTTCGGCGGTGGAAACATGGCTATTTACGGATAAATTTGGAATGAATTTAATTTCAAGAGCAGTCGTTCTACTTTTTTTTGTTTTATTGAGCATCACTCTCTCTGCCCAAGAACCAGATAGTAGCACAAAAAATCATATTTCCAGTACTGATACTCAAACCACTGCCATCCAAGTTAATATCGTCATTACAGGCCTAAATGGTGAGCAAAAACAGAATGCCCTGGCCTATCTTGAGCTTAGAAAAAGTCTGGACGACCCACACTTTTCTGAATCCTGGCTCAAAAAACTGCACAATAAAGCCGAACAGAACATCAAGGAGTCACTGCAACCATTTGGCTATTACCACGCCACGATTAAAAAAACACTCACTCATAAAACCAAGCAACAATGGCTTGCTCAGTATAATGTCGATAGAGGTGAGCCCATCAGAGTCACCCAACTCAAAATTCTGATATCTGAGCCTGGGGAGAGTGACCCTCAGGTTAAACACTTAGTAGATACATTTTCATTAAAAAAAGATGCCATTCTTGTTCATAGCCTGTATGAAAATGCACGTGATACCTTCGTCAATGATATTGGCCGTCTGGGCTACTCTAAAATCAAAATCCTGGAACACAAAGTCATTATTAACCCAAAAAACAAAACCGCTGAAGTTCAAATGAGTCTTGAAAGTGGCTCTAAATATACCTTGGGAAAATTTCATTTTCTTCAGAATGATATTCTGAATGAAGATTTTATTTTAAAATACCTCCAGAATATCCGCTCTGGTATGCCTCAGTCACAGGAAATTTTATTGGATTTACAAAACACTTTATTAAGAACAGGTTATTTTTCAAAAGTGGACGTCAAACCAGACTTTAATCAAGCCAATGATAAGAATGAAGTGCCCATCAATATTACACTGGAGCCTTCAAAGCGCCACAAGTTTTCTGTGGGCGCAGGTTTCGATACTGAAATCCAGGCCTTTCTCACAATGCGCTGGCAACACCGTCGTATTAACCAGTACGGACACAATAGCGATGTATCGACCAAATTGTCTTCCAAAAAAAGTTTTATCCGAGGCGCATACTGGATTCCTGTGGGTGATCCCTCTACCGACAAAATTGGACTGATTTCCAAGCTTGAAACAGAAGACACTGATACAACCGATCGAACCACCTTTGACGTGGAAGTGGGCTACTGGTTTAAATGGCAAAAATGGGACTCAACTGTATTTACAGAATTTAGACAGGAAAAATTTACCAGTGGTTCTGAACCTAAGGTCACCACCGAATTATTAAGTCTTGGCGCACGTCTTGAACGAGCTAACTTTGAAAAAGCACGCTTCCCTCGTCGAGGCTGGGCTTTCTTTGGTGAAATAAGAGGTGCAGGAGAAGGTATTCTGTCAGATATAGATTATTATCGCCTACAGTTAAAGTCCCGTCTTTATCTTCCTATTGCTGAAAATGGTCGAATTTTTTTACGAGGTGAATTAGGTCTGGCCGACACCAGTAATTTTGATCTCTATCCTTCATCCTTACGTTTTTATGCTGGTGGTGATCAAAGCGTCCGTGGTTACAAATGGAAGGCATTAGGACCTAAAGACGATGAAGGCAATGTGATTGGTGGTAAAAATGTGGTGACAGGCAGTATCGAATATGATCATCAAGTCTCTACAGACTGGGTTTTGGCAGGTTTTGTTGATGCGGGTAATGCGTATAATGATCAGCTGAATACAATATTTTATGGCGCAGGCTTTGGTCTTCGCTATATTTCTCCAGTGGGCCTGGTTCGTGCTGATTTAGGCTTTCCTATAAAATCAGATGATGATATCAGTGATGATAATTTTGTTTTTTACTTTGGCTTTGAGATGAGTTTATGACATCACAACGATCAGTTTGGCTGAAAAAAATAGTGAAAAACACGACTATTACTCTCGTTTCTTTCAGTGTTATTTTACTGAGTCTGATTTATATTCTCTTGGGTACAGATAAAGGCTTTCAGTCTTTATTAGATACCGCGTCAGATGTAACAGACAGAGCGTTTAAGTATGAAAAAGTAACAGGTAATTTCTTTTCAGGGCTCAGGCTGAATCAAGTCTTCTACCATGATACAGAGATGGAAGTGGCCGTAAATCAGGTGGACTTTGACTGGCAAGCCAGTCAGTTGTTCCATGCCAAAGTGCTAGTGAATTATTTACTGGCTGATGGCATCACATTTAAGCAATTATCAACAAATGCTTCAGTAGAAACAGAAAGCGATATAAAAACCAGCGAGCCACTTAAATTACCTGAGGTCATATTACCCATTGATATTTTCCTCAAAGAACTACAATTGACGGACATTAGCATTCAAACCGTCGCTTCCTCAGAAGCACAATCAACTCCTGAAAGCGCACTAGAGAATCAGCCCATCAACATAAGCCAAATCACCCTGAAGGCTGACTTAATCAGAGGCAAAATCGATCTACATCGCTTAGCACTGGAAATGCCTGAAATGAATGCCCGTATAAACGGTAAAATGGCATTAACACAAGACTATCCTTTGTCATTGCAAAATAATATCACTCTCAACATTCCTGCTCAATCGGATTCAAAAGCTTCTGAAATAAGCATAGTGGGCACCATTAAAGGTAATCTTAAGACTTTAAAGCTAGCACAAGAAACCTCTGGCCTATTAAACTCATCGATAAATGCCAGTGCTACTGAATTATTAGCAGACTTAGTTTGGCAAGCAGACATCATTATTTCTCAACTGTCTTTAAACACATTCATGCCAGGGCAAAAAGAATTCATCACAGTTAATTTAAATTCTCATGGTGACTTGTCTCGTGCCGATACCAGGATAATGGCTAATGTCTTAAACAATACTTTAAAGAATGAGCAACTGAACTCTAAGAAAACGGAAGGGACACAAATTGATATTGATACTCAATTTATCTTTGCTGAGCAAAAGTTTAAGGCAAAAGCTCAGTGGCAAAGATTGCAATGGCCTTTAAGCGGCCTTGCAAAATTTACTTCTGATACAGGGCTTTTGCAAGTTAATGGT
Organism: Gammaproteobacteria bacterium; assembly: GCA_016744395.1. GTDB lineage: Bacteria > Pseudomonadota > Gammaproteobacteria > GRL18 > GRL18 > GRL18. The sequence continues at coordinate 7,306 of JADGEK010000098.1, forward strand.
ACACCAGAAGACTACACCATGAACTTACAATTCGCTCTCTCGGGCAGTGATATTCCAAAAGGCGACTGGCATGCTGATGCCCAAGGTAATTTAACTCAAATTCACATTTCTTCACTGCAAGGAAAAACACTCAATGGCATTATTGATGCCCAAAGCAAAGTGTCATGGCTTGATGCAATTGAATGGCAGGCAGCACTGCAAACTAATAAAATTGATCCTGGAAAATTTCTTGAACAATGGCCTGGCTCACTGAATATCAACTTAACCACATCGGGAAAAATATCTGATGAATCATTAACAGCCAACCTGAAGTTGGAACAATTGAGTGGGAATTTACGTGAGCAACCCATAGCAGGGGGTGGTGAGTTTGACTTTTTTAGTGGAAATAAGAAGGGAAAAGAAAAAATCAGCATCAAGCATTTAAACTTATCCAGCGGAGAAGCCAAGTTAAAAGCCAATGGTATTCTGGGCATGAATATCAACGAACAAGTGGCTCTAGACTGGTCCTTATCAATCGCCCGCCTCTCTGAGTTATTACCTGATGCCAAAGGCAGTATTAGCGGTCAGGGACATATTACAGGGACAATAGAAATACCCCAAATAAAAGCCGATCTTAAACTCAATAAGATTGATTACCTCGACACACAAATTAAAGATGCAGAATTGCACAGTGATTTGAATTTCAACCCTGCAATACCATCAAAGCTTAACCTTAATATCCATACAATGATGATCTCTTCAGCAACAGATGCATCTCAAGTGATAGAACAGGTAAAAGTGGCTCTCGATGGTCCTCTCAATCAACACAGGCTCACTGTTTTTATTGATCATGAAATGGCTAAACTCAATCTTGCTACTACTGGAAAATTCGATATAGCACAGCTTAGCTGGGGTGGCAATATTAATAAGCTCAGTCTCAATAGCTCTGATTTTGGCCACTGGCAACAAAAACAGTCCAGCCAATTTTATACCAGTGCTACCAAAGTAACTTTATCAAATCTATGCTTAAATGAGCAGGAATCAAGCCTATGCGCCATATTGAATTGGACTCCCGATAAAGGGAGTGCCACTATCCATTTAAGCAAGCTCTCATTTGAGCGTGCTAAACCTTTTTTACCTCAAGAAATAAAAGAATTTTCAGGCTCAGTGGATTTACAGGCCAAGATGAATTTAGCCCCAACACTTCAGGCTCACATTACCACTGAAATTAAACCAGGTACCATAAGCTACCAACCCATTAATAAAAAAACCATTGCTTTAAATCATAAAAATGGCCTAATTGAAGCCCGTTATTCAGCCAAACAACTACTGGCACAATGGAATATTGAACTTGGCCCTCATAAAATTAATGGTGATATCAATATCCCCCGCTCTGCCATTGAAAAAGAGCCCATGACCGCACCCATTCAAGGCAATATTGGCATTGATATTAAAGATCTCAATATTATTAGTCTGATAGCCCCTCAGATAACTGAAATAAATGGTCATCTACTGAGTCAATTACAATTGGGAGGTTATTTGAATGAACCTCGAGTCACAGGAAGTGCGGAACTGATTGCCAGCAGTATTGGTATCCGTGATCTTGGCACTCGTTTTACCGATCTCAAAGTTCATATTGAGGATAGAAGTAATGGTGAAATATTAACTCTGAACGGTGGCCTGAAATCAGAACAAGGGGCATTAGTTCTTGATGGCCAGGTCGCACTTGATGCAGTCCAGGGATTTCCCATTGAAATAAAAATTAAGGGTGACAATTTTCTGGCCATTAATATTCCTGATGCTTACGGTATCATTTCACCTGACATTCATTTCAGCCAAAATAAGGGGCTAATGGATATAAAAGGCAAATTGTACATTCCAGAAGCCTCAATTGCTCCCTCCAGTATTCCCGAAGGCAGTATCAGTCCCTCTCCGGATGTGATTATTTTAGGTGAAGAAAAGCAAACACCACCTAATATGAACCTTGATGTCACAATAGAGCTCGGTGATAAAGTCCATCTACGTGCCTTTGGTTTAAAAACCGACCTTGAAGGTGAAATGACAGTCACACAGAAACCAAAACAGTTAATGATTGCTCATGGTGAACTACGTCTGGAAAATGGTACCTTCCGTGCTTATGGGCAAGACCTGACAATTGATGAAGGCAGCGTTTTTTATGCTGGTGGGTATTTAGACAATCCAGGGCTAAAATTTTCTGCCTCACGCAGAGTCAAAGAAACACAAGTGGGTATTAAAGTCTCTGGAACAGCAAAAAAACCAAATTTAGACACCTTCTCAGATGATACCAGCCTGACAGACAAAGATATTGTCTCTTTGATGCTGACAGGACAAAAAACTGATAATCTTGAAAATGCTCGCATTTACGCAGGTACCGACATTAATGACAAACTCAGTGTGGGAGTCAATGCAGGTATGGGTGATGAAGGCAGTGAGTTTGTCACACGTTATCGCCTCACTGAAAAAGTCCAACTGGAAGGCACCAGTAGCTCAGCTAAAAGTGGCGGCAGTGTGCTTTATACCTTTGAAATTGATTAATATTTATATCTTGTTCAGCTTTTTCACCATAGCGTAATCATCCATAATGAAACCATGTCCAATGTCTTTAACAATGGATTTTGTCTTTTTAAAGCCTAATTTTTCATAAGCTTCGATTGTATTTGTATTGTATTTATTGACCGTTAAAGTCACTTGATAGAGTTCTTTACTCGTCGCCAGTTGCTCAATAGAGTGTAGTACCTTTTTACCATAGCCTTTATGACGTTCTGCACAAAGGATGTAAAACTTGCTGAGCAGCAATTCATTCTCTTTAGGAAGAAGACCAAAATAGCCGATAAACTCATTATTCTCCTGTATTAAATAATATAAAAATCCCTGTTTTATCTGTCCTGATATTGCTTCACTTGATTGAAAAGACTTCAGCATATAGTCGACTTGCGCCTTACCAATAATTGGCGTGAAATGTTCATTCCATATAATATGGGCCAAGGTTTCAACTTTTCCAATTAATGTTGGATCCATCACTTTTATAATTGGCATTTTGTATCAAATCCCCATCAGACATAGAAAATTTAACTTTTCAATGCATTACAACTTCTGCTAAACTTTTAAAATGAAAATAAGATTATAACAAATGTCATCTATGAACAAGATCATCCTAATTTTTATTGTATTGATAAGCACCAATACAATAAAGGCAGATTCAATCACGATTACTGCTGATGAATGGTGTCCCTACAATTGCTCCAGCACTGATGAAAATAAAGGCTTTATGATTGACTTGTTTACATTAGTCTTCAACAAAGCAGGTCATACAGTAGAGTATCTCATTTCAAAATCATATGAAAAAGCCATCATCAATGTTCGAAACAATCAATATAATGCCATCGTTGGTGTGACCAAAGAAGAAGTACCCGACTTCATTATTCCTGAAACACCACTGGCCTATTCCCATGATGTGATTATAATTGCTAAAAATTCAACTTGGGAATATATCTCAGAAAAGTCACTAGAGAAAGTCATACTAGGCGGCGTTAAAAATTATGAATATGATCTCCCTATTCAACGATATATTGATCAAAACAAACATAAAAAAGAACTGATACAGATAGTGTCTGGAAATCGTTCACTTGAATATAATCTAAAAAAATTGAGATACCAGTACATTACAGCATTGATAGACAATCAATTGGCAATAAAATACCACTATGCTCAAAAAAATGAACCATTCCCATTTAAGATCGCTAAAACACTGGAAATCTATTCTCTTTACATCGCTTTTTCTCCCAAAAACCCTAAGTCAAAAGCCTATGCTCAAATATTGAGTCATGGGATTAATGAATTAAGAGGTACAAAAGAAATGGCAGGAATATTAAAGAAATATGGTCTTACTGAAGATATTATTATATCACCACAATGAGAGTATAGTTTTGAGGATCAATACTATTTGCAGTGATAACTCTCTAAATAAGTTACGATGATCTTAATAGAATTTGAGATATCACCCATTGTGGGCAATCCAAAGTCATATCATGACCTGCTGTAGGGTGTCTTTTTAATGGCAGGTTCCATTTTTTTGAAATCACTTCTGAACAGCTTGGATTGACTAATTGATCAGCAAGAGAGTTTAATAGCAAAATGGGTTGTTTAGGCATCTGTTCAGGTAAAGAGTAGTGCATTGCTGCCCATAATTGACGTAAAACATTCATCTTTGTTGTTGGATTTTTTAAGTCATAAGCCATCCAAAGTTCAGCTAAACTTTGACGAGATGAATACAAATTACTGGTCAAATCAATTATTTTTTCTTCTCGTCGACGAATGGATTGGAAAGGTAACGACAAGAAATCCATATAAACTTGATATCGCAAGCGCTTATAAAAAGGTGACCAATTTTTTGCACTCATGTTCATAACAATTGCTGAGTCAATCATTTCAGGATAACGTGACATCCAATCAATTGCTAGCATACCACCAAAGGAAAGTGCGATAATGTGTGATTTTTCAACAGAATGATATTCTTGCCATCGAGCGGCAAGAATATCCACAATTTTAGATACTGATGCAGGACAGTTTTTTTCAGAAAATTCACCGCTGCCTGGACAATCCAGTAAATAAATCTCATCATGAGGGAATTCATTCTGGAAAGATTCAATAAAACTCCCCCAGTGGCGACTATCACGCCCCCAGCCTCGAAGAAAAATCCAATTTTTTTTCATATTAGTTGTGACTCAATGCTATCGATACCATAAATCCATCGCTTTATAATAATATTTCTGATGTTGTATTGAATCTGGAAACCATTGATGATACCCACAGACTGAACGGATCAGAAAATTAAAAAAAATCAAATGTCGTCTCAGCACTCGTTGATGCCGATGAGGTAAAACTGGGTTAAATATCCCATAAAATCGCATCAATTGACGTGGATTTTTTTTGACCCATGACCACGATCCCATTTCGAGCGTTAAAGGTAAAAATGTATTATTATTATTTTCATTTGCATAATCATATAAATAATCCCAAAGATCACCATGGGTTAAATATTGAGTTGACTGAGGTTCAAATAAATAATAATTATGATTAGGATATGACAGTTCAAAGAGCTCCTTAAGCTGTAATAAAAAACCAATATCTACAGCAGGCTTATGGGATTTAGCATAAGGAAACCATATTCTATCTTTAAGACCAAAGCCTGAGTGACAATCTAGCATCACACTAAAGGGACTCCCCATAAACTCCCGTTCAATGATTTTTATGACGGCATTCAACTCTTCTTCCATCGGCTCATTCCACTCTCCCCTATACCAGGGAAGGCTTTTTGAAATTCGATGCCCTCCTAATAAAAAATGAGTTTTATTTTCTGCTTCAACAGGTGCATTACGCATTAAGTCGACACCATTATGATTACAACGACTATTATTCCACATACCCCCTGGATTAATAATAGGAATAAAAATGAGATTTAAATGCTCAAGAATGTATTGAAAAGAGGGATCCCATTTTGCAGATGCAATTAATGTTCTAATGAATGATAAAATCACTTGAGTTCCAATTCGTTCGATGCCGTGAATACCAGAAAAAAAGCCCAATACAGGTAAGTCTTTTTTCTGATTCCCCATAAATAAACAATGTATAGGCAGTGCACAACTTCCATTGTGAACCGTATGAATCACTTCAGAACGAATTAAATCACCAGCCTCTTTTAAAATAGCTTCTAATTCAATCAGTTCTGGTAAATTATGGGTGATTTTTTTCAAAATTGTGACAAAGAGTCAATTAATAAACAGACTTAAATCATACCTATCGTATGTGACAATCTAATGACCTTAAAATCAATCAGAAAATTTTCTTTTATCAAATCAGTCAAGAATAATAAACAGTAAGTACTGATGCTCAGTTTGCTCCATCTGAAAAATTAATCAGGTCATAAAAAATTCATCTGAATGAAATTATATTGTCAAATAATAAGAGGACTATTGTAGAAAAAATAAGGTTCAGTTAAATGATAGATATAGAAAAATCAGTCAATGAAAAATACCCTAAAATAAAAAACAAAACAGGGTCAAGTATCTTGTATCAACTATTAAGGACACTTACTCATGAGGATGAGATTAATTTATTCATTGAAACAAATCAGCATTTAAGAGGCTTTTCCTTTCTTGATAAAGTCTTAGAACACTTTAACTTCACTTATCGCGTCAGTAATCATTCGATCCACAGAATCCCATCAGAAGGCAGAATTATAATTATTGCCAATCATCCAATAGGCTCTTTAGATGGTTTAGCATTATTAAAATTAATTTCAAGTATCCGTAACGATGTCCGAATTGTCGCTAATGATTTATTAAATCAAATTGAACCTCTTAAATCACTTTTTTTACCCATAGATAATATGTCAGCACAAGATGAAAAACTGACTTCACATAAAAATAATTATAAAGCAATGCTTGACAGCCTTGAAAAAGAAGAAGCATTAATCATTTTTCCCGCAGGTGAAGTATCAAGAATAAGTCCCAAAGGCATTAAAGATGGGAAGTGGAAAAAAGGATTTCTAAAACTTGCTAAGAAAATGGAGACTCCCGTTTTACCTGTTCTCATTAAGGCGAAAAACTCTGCTCTTTTCTATGGCTTGTCTACAGTCTACAAACCATTAGGTACTATGTTATTAACCCATGAAATGTTTAACAAGGAAAACCATGAAATTGCCTTTCATGTCGGTAAACCCATCCCATATAAAAGTATCGACAAACTCCAACTGAATAAACATGAGTTAGTAAAACGTTTTCGAAAGCATTTATATCAACTGGGGAAAAAAAATAAGAAAAAACAAAGTTCACTATTTGAAACCATTGAGACCATCGCCCATCCAATCAACCGTCAGGAATTAAAAAAAACACTGTGTCGGTCTGAACTATTAGGTGAGACCCATGATGGTAAAAAAATTTTTCTTTATGACTATGACGATGACTCACCTGTTATGCATGAAATCGGACGTTTAAGAGAACTTGCATTTCGATCAGTAGAAGAAGGTACTGGATGCAGTAAAGATTTGGATGTCTTTGATAGTTATTACAAACACATTATCTTATGGGATGAAAATGATTTAGAGATCGTCGGTGCATATCGACTGGGTGAATGTCAAAAAATCATTGAAGAAAAAGACATTGATGGCCTATATAGCAGTACTTTATTTCATTTAAAACCAGAAATGTCTGGCTATTTTCCGTTGGCGATTGAATTAGGTAGAAGTTTTGTCCAACCAAGATATTGGGGCCGAAGGAGTCTTGACTATCTCTGGTTTGGAATCGGTGCTTATTTGCGAACGCGACCTGAAATAAAATATATGTTTGGACCAGTCAGTTTAAGCAATGCCTATCC
>JADGEK010000192.1 GCA_016744395.1 Gammaproteobacteria bacterium
CCTTCACCATCATAAATTAGACTGAAGTTTCTTTCATGATCATCGGTATTGTTAATAGCACGATTAAATAACATCATTCTTAATAATTGAGTTAAATCCGTTTCAATCTTTGTGGAATGCATTCTGACGATATCAGTAATATCATCATAGCGAAACACGCCACCTCGATCACGTTGTGTTTCATGATTTTTCAGTAATGAGTTAATTGTTATAAGATGTCGTCTGGTATAATCATTATCTTTCTTTACTACATCAAAACGTTCAAGCAATAAAACATCTCGGTCATTGATACCCGATCGAATCTTACCCTGATAAACATGAAGCCCCGCTTCTCTTGCCATATGTAAACAGGCCAACTCTATTTTTGCATTATTATAGGGATCAAGACTATGTCGATTAAATTTAGCAAGATAAGGTGTACCCTCTTCAAAAAGCAAAGCTTTAGGTCGAGCCCCTCCTATCCCTGTTCCTGCATTGGACAAATATAATAAACTGACTTCATCAATGTGCTCGGATATGGATTCAGGATTATCCACTGTCTGAGCGGCTATTTCTGCTCGTTCAATGAACTGTATATCGCATCCCATACCGTAATCTGGCTCTTCACCAGATTTTGTCCATTGCAGAGCACCAATTCGACTATTACTCAACTGAGATAACATATCAATGGCACTGTGACGGTCCAATTTACATTGATCTCGGTAAAAGGACAGCGTAGCCAGAACTTTACGTCCCCATGCATCAGGTAAATAATCATCCAGTATGCCTGGCATACCACCTGCACAATGGAATTCTATCTCATTAGAAGTCAGCGGAAGTTGCACTGGGTCTAAAGCAAACGCCTGGGGATGTTCACGATATGCTTCTGTGTAACGAAACCCCATATTCGTCAGCTGTCCAGATGACTCTAACAAAACAGCCTCAGCAGCCTTAATTAGTCCTGTTTGATGGGTATTGAGATAGAGATCATAACGTTGTTTATCTGATTTAGTCATCAAATAAACTTTCCTTTAACAGGAATAATTGGGTGAAATCATTTTCCACTCCCAATAATTTAGCTGCCTGAAAATAATATTTTAAACTGACCGATAAATCACCCTTTTCCATCTTTTGATAGGTGGCACGACTAATCCCAACACGCAAAGAAAAGGTCTTCATATTATCCCTTGAAAACTGTTTTTTGCGAGCAAGCCTAAGATTATGTCCTAATTCAGGAAGAAAATTCATAAAGCACCTTTTACCATTATTATAGTATATAATACTATTTTTAAATATTTTGTCTATAATTATGGTATATAAATATTATGAAGATTATACTTCTGTTAAATTCTATTTATGAAGCCCTAGTTCTGGGCAAGGAGGAAACTCACTTCAGTTTCTGAATACAAGGTTTCAAGCCCTTCTTATTAGGAGCTATACAGCGTCCTGTCCAATCCTGATCAAAACATATAGATAGTATTGATTATCATTATCATATAGTAGTAGACTATTAGTGAGTAGGTTGTTAAAAAAGATCGCCGCCCTCTGTTAAAACTTGACCGAATTGAAACAACTAGTTCTGATTCATTATAGGGAAATATTTAATGGTAATGATGCAGTAAGGAATTGAATATGAAAAGGATATTGGTTGTTGTATTCATTGCCGTGGTGGGAGGTTACCTTTATCTTGCCAATGCAATTAGCAACCTCCCGCCCGATCCACGGCTAGGTTTTACCAGCAAGAATGGTTTTTATCTCACAAGCAACCATGTTGCCACTGGTCTGGGTTATTCTCTGAAGGGTGATAACTTTGTTTTGGAAACATTCACAAGCCCTCAAAACAAACATAACAAGCGTTTTACACTTTATCAAGGTAAGCAAATTTTACTGCAAGATGAATCAATTGGCTCTGTTGACTGGTCACGAAGCTTCTTTTCTCATAACCCCAATCACAAAGCCTACACCTACGCCTGGGATGGACAGGTTACAAAATGTACGGACTATCCATTCAAATATTTTCTGGTTGGCTGTAGACAAAGCAGGATCATTATTTGGAACAAAGATGATTTATCAAGGCCAAATCTGACCATTAGTAAACGTCGCATCCTTAAGCATCCAAACCATATCCTTGATGAAAACAACCACCACAATATCTACCAAAAAGAAAAACGGATGTCAGAAGAACAACGCTTCATGCGGAAGGTAGATGATATCCTAGCCACTTATTTAAATCAGGGCAATATTTATTACCAACAGAAAGCTTTCAAGTTTCTGGGTGGATCATTCATGCCTGGCGGCCGCCCGGATCTGGAAAATGCACTGCACGAGTTTCAAAAAGCCATTGGCCAATACGAACAGACACGCCGCGATAACTGGCTATTCTGGTTTACCCCCGAGAAACCCTGGGATTCAGAGCGTGAGGACAATCGTAAACGGCTCGAAGCCTGGCAAGCAAAGTCTGAAAAGAAATAAGTATTGGAGAGAGAAATCATGAATTTTAAAAACAAATCATTTTTGTCACCATTCCTGCTGATTTTGCTCACTGCCTGTACCGAGCCAGTAATCGATGCCACCAGCAAGGAGTCATTAAAAGAATCTTCTGAAGTTCTGGCTGACACACTACCCAAAGAACAAAAAAAGCAATTCACAGATGAGCTACGTCAGTTTATCAGCTGGCATCACTCTTTCAAATCTTTTCAACAAAAGGGTGATACCGACGAAATTGTCTGGCAGCGGATTGCCAGCATGCTGCATGGAAAAAATGCTGAAGGCTTTATGCTGGAGTATAAGAAAGCACAAAAAATACAAGCACTATGGCATGTAGAATACTACAAGCAAAGTCAGGAACCTCACAAGTACGGGAACCAGCAAAGGGCCAAGGTGCTTCTAGATGATTATCATATCTACACAAGAGCTGATGGTAAGTATTATATCAAGTACACAATACTTAACAATTCGTTGCATGCCTTACGTGAAGCTATATTTGATGTTGTGGTTGCATCAAAAAATACGAAAACCACCTGGGAAGTTGATAAAGTTCTGCGAATGAAATTTCCTCATTGGCTGCAGCCTGGGGAAAGTGCAGTCAAAACCATCCAGCTGTTTGGTAATTACTTTGATGAAGCACCAGAAGATATGGTACTGAAAAAAATTGCCTTGCCCA
>JADGEK010000099.1 GCA_016744395.1 Gammaproteobacteria bacterium
CAGTTTTGCAGAGCAGTCATTGAGTCTTCTGCCCAATCCTCAAATGGCACCCGATTTTAGTCTTATGGACATGGATGGTGTCACTCATCAGTTGTCTGACTATAAGGGTAAGACGGTCATTATTAATTTTTGGGCAACCTGGTGCCCCCCATGTCGTGAAGAAATGCCATCAATGGAACGTGCCTGGAATAAAATTAAAGATCAAAATATTATGATGTTTGCCATTAATGTTGGTGAGGATGAAGATACTATTTTTACATTCCTGGGTGATTATCCTGCCAGTTTCAGCATTTTATTAGATACGACGGGTACATTGATTGAACGATGGCCTGTGAAGGGCTTACCAACGACTTTTATTGTGTCGCCTGATGGTAAACTGGTTTATCGGGCAATAGGTGGGCGAGAGTGGGATGATGAAGGCTTGTTGAATCAAATTCGCAAACTTAATCATAAATGACGGTATTCTTAAATCATTTTTCGTTGGCAGCCGCAGGTTTTTCTATAGCGGCATCGATGCTTCTTTTATTCCAAAAAAGAGCTGAAAGTCGTACTGCAAAATACTTTTCCAGTTTATTGCTTGTGGTTTTAATTGTGATTCAATTGTTTCATGTCTCAATTATTACACAGTTTATTTCAATGGAACAAAACCATTTCCTTCAGGTGATCACTTTTTGTTATTTGTGTTCCCTGGGCTTAGTCGGGCCTGCTTTTTATTTATATTGCCAGTTTATACTGTATTCCGATAAAGAATGGGCAGTACAGGATTTAGTTCACTTTTTACCTGTGACCATCATCTCTAGCTTGGGGTTCTTTTTTACAGAGTATTTTAATGCGCTTTATTCTCTCTTATTTTTACTTGGGGGTCTTTACATGGGAATGCTTGCAGCTTTGATCTTTCGACTGAGGGAGAGGCGTACTTTATTTAAAATGGAGTTTGCCTTTACGGTTATTTTTTTAGGTTGGTCTGCTGCAGTAGTCTTTGTTGGGTTTTTTAGTTCACAGACCATAGAGCTTTTAATTCCTGTGCAGACCATTATGCTCTCTCTTTCTGTCGCTGGTGCCATTTATATTCAATTAAATTACCCTCACTTACTCAGCTCTCTGGAAGAAATTTCAAATCGACAGTATCAGACAAGCACCCTGTTAAATATTGACTGTGACGCTACAAAAGAAAAATTAGAGCAGCTAATGTCAGATCGTAAAGTCTACCAAGACAATGAGTTGTCACTTTCATTAACGGCTGAAATGTTATCACTCAAAGCCCATCAACTTTCTGAACTGATCAATACGCAACTTAATATGAGTTTTTCCTCTTATTTGCGCCTTCAACGAGTTAAAGCAGCTGAAAAGCTGTTGTTAATGGAACCCACTGTTTCTGTGCTTGCGGTTGGATTAAGTGTTGGTTTTAGCTCACAATCGGCTTTTTATTCAGCTTTTAAAGAAGTCCATGAACTTGCCCCAGGACAGTACCGACGAATAAAACTTGCAGAATGAGCAATTTGTAAGTTTTTAAGTTATTGAAATCTTTATTGTATTTATTTTCTTATTCCTGATTTATCAATTAGGAAGCCTGCTTCCCTTCATTTTGTTGTAATCCTGATCAACGTAAATTTTTGGTATTTACTGATACCTGATGAGGAGATAAACAATGTATCTGACGATCAAGTTAATTCACATTATTAGCGCCACTTTATTATTTGGCACAGGTTTGGGCAGTGCTTTTTATTTATTAATGGCTTATCGCAGTGGCAATATGCAAGCAATGGCCGTCACCAATCGTATTGTTGTTATAGCGGATTATGTGTTTACAACACCTACTGTGATTATTCAGCTTGCCACTGGCATCTACCTTGTCAATTATCTTGGTATTGCATGGACCTCTTCATGGGCTTTATCGGTACTTGGTCTCTATGTATTTGTTGGTCTCTGTTGGCTTCCAGTGGTTTGGCTGCAAATTTGGTTAAGAGACCGAGCCAATCAATTAGAGTCTACTGATGCACAATACAGGCAACGAATGCGCTTATGGTTCATTTTAGGTGCTTTGGCTTTTCCAGCCGTGGTTATTCTGTATTTTTTGATGATTTTTAAACCTTTTATATCTTATTAAGGCCTTAGTCATGAATGTATTAATTATTGGAGTCAGTGGTTTTATTGGTCGACAGCTTTACTCTACTTTGAGTCAAGAAGGCCATAATGTGGTGGGTTGTAGCCGAAAGAGGGTCTCTATGATCAAGTGGCAAGCACTGAATTTTCATCAAAGTGTCGATGAATGGGAAAAACAATTGATAGACGTTGAACTTGTCATCAATGCTGTTGGAATTTTTCAGGAATCAAAGCATGAGACTTTTTCAGCAGTTCATGAGGAAGGGCCTAAAAGATTGTTTGACGCCTGTCAGAACATGAATGTGAAAGTCATGCAAATTTCTGCAATAGGTGCACAAAAGGAAAATCCAATCAGTGAGTTTCTACAAAGTAAACGAGTGTCTGATCAGTATTTACTGAAACAAAAAGGAGTAAATATTGTTTTATACCCAGGCATTGTTCTTGGTGAGCAGGGTAGGAGTACACGTCAGTTAAGTGTTATGGCTCATATGATTTGTATGCCGTTGCTCTTTGGGCAGCACAAAGAGCTACCCGCAATCAGTTTACAACAGCTTATGAGTGTTATTGTTGAACTAATTAACTCCTGGCCAACTCAGAGTGTCAATCTGTGTTTACTTGCAAAACCTGAAACTATGGAAAGTCTGTTAACAAATGTACGCTATTGGATGGGAATGAACAAAGGGCACTTCTTTGTCATACCAAAGATTGTAGTACATTCACTGTTTGTCTTATTTCCCAAGTTGTCTATGGGTGCTTTTAATCAACAAAGTCTGACGATGGCATCAGAGTACCAATATGATAATGATTTACAAAGACCATTGGCAATAACGGATCATACAAAGAAACATCTGACCTCATTATTAAATCAAACGGCTTCAGATGCGTTATTAAATGATCAAGCAAGCAAGGGGTTTAAAAAACAGATGAGAAGCCGATTTTTATTCTATATTAACCTCATTGTTCTGGGCATGATATGGATTATGTCAGGTCTCAGTTCTTTAATCAATATTGAACAAAGTCGTGAACTCATCACATCAATTGGGATTTCAGGACTCTTGGGTTATTGGCTCATTCAAGTCGCGGCAATAGGTGATGTTTTGCTTGGTTTTATTTTATTAACTGGTCTGATACTACCCCAATTTATTAATAGAGTAATTTATTTTCAGATCGGTGTGATGTTGATTTATACCCTTATTATCACTGTTTCAGCCCCCATTTTTTGGTTACATCCCTTTGCTCCAATTGTAAAAAACTTCGCTATGCTTGTGTTATCTTTGTATCTACTCAATGAAAAAATAGAAAAGGAATGAATATGTTTAAAACTATTTTATTAAATCAATGGAACACTCTAAGTCCAGTTCTTCAGGAACATTATGGCCTGATCAATAATGAAAGCATTGTTCTTCAAGGTAAGCTCTCAGTTAAACATGGTCGATTCATATCCTTTTTAATGCCACTGATTCGTTTAACAGGAGCTCTTGTTCCTGTTCAGGGTGATGACTTTATAGTGACAGTAGAAAATAAAAGAATTGATAATACTTTTTATTGGCATAGAAAATTTCAAAAAGAAGGTAAAACCTATGAATTTAATTCAAAAATGCAGAAGTTTGATAATGATATTGTTGAATTTGTTGGTTTTGGAATTGGCATTCGTATGGGGCTCATCGTTAAAGAGGGAGGGCTTGTCTATAAGGACAAAGGCTATGTTATCAAATTGGGCAAAAAATTATTCTCAATACCTCTTCATTGGTTGATTGGCCAATCTGATATTGTAGAATTTGTGGATAAAGACAGTTCAAATGATATCGAAATGAAATTTGTTGTAAAACATCCATTACTGGGTTTTGCATTCAGTTATGAGGGGTATTTCAATTATATTTAAAAGGCGTGAAATAAAATACACACCTCTCAGGTCTTAGTAACTTCAAGCTATTTATAATAACATAATAGGAATAATTTAATGAAGCTAATTTCTTTAGGTGTTGTACTTTTATCTTTGAGTACGTTCTCACTTGCTGATACTTTACCGTTTAATTTAAGCATCAAAGGTAATAAGATTGATGTCAATAAATCACTGGAACTCAGTGATTTTGGTGAAGGTATAACGCAAATAAATTTTGATTTCAAAAGTAAAGATGGAAAGAAATATTCCTTTGATCTTAAATATAAAAAATTAGCGAGCAATCGATCGTATCCTGTAAATCTTGATGTGACCCTAAAAGATGAACAGGGTAATAAATTAGGTTATTTATTTTTAGCTAACAATGGTGTTCAAGCTTTAAAACGATTAGGTGTTTTTGGTTTGATTGTCGATGTAAATGGTAAGCCTGTTGATGTTAAATTTACTTTTGATGACAGAAAAAAGGGTGAACTTCGTGTGGCTGACCTGGGAAATGAACGTTTTGTTCAGGATACATTGGTTCCAAAGTTTAACTTTCAAATGATACGACCAGTCATTATACCTGCTGTTGAGTCAGGTAAACGCTCAATTACATATAAACTAGACAGTCATCCTTACGCCATTAATTACACTTTGTTGGATATAGAGAATGGTAACGTTGAATTTCAGCATAATTTATATTCTAAGCAGGGTGAAAAAACCAAACTTCTTGAAAGAATTTACTTTAAAGCAAATAGTTTAGACACATTGAGAGAAGCAATGTATGCAGGTAAATATTTTGATAAAGAAAATGGTACATTTAAGCTGGTTTTTTATCCTGCAATGGGTCAAACTCAACCACCTAAGATGTAGCTGGTGGCCTAAAATGTATCATCAAAAAAAGAAGTGTTTTTATTTTCCTGTTTGACTGACCGCGGATCAGAGGCTTTTGTTTTTGTAGTCTCTGGTAGAGCAGGAGTGATTTCTTTTGTTCTTGTTTTTTGTGTGCTGGGTTTATTTAAATGACTATAATCAGGCGTATCACCAAACCAACGGTATCTAAAGTCTCCAATGAGTCCTGAGAATGGGTTGGTGAATCCTCCTGCTAAAGTACCTGATTTTGCTTTACTGATAATCTCATTAAAGTTATCTTCCTGATGATTTAAAGTACCTGAAAAATTGATGACAGGCCCTTTCCAAAAACCATAGTCATCTTTTTCTTTTTTCAGTAATGCCAAACCATAAAATATGGCTGCGCCTTCACCAGCAAGGTTGATTTCTGCTGTCATTTCAAGTGGTTGATCAAATAGCCGAGTATCTTCGACAAAGGTGAGTCCGCCAGTTGCGAGTAAATGCAGCTCAGGGCTGATAATTTGAAATGTTTTAATATTGGTATGCAAATCATTATTTCTGATCAGGTGCATTTTTATAAAATCGTAGTCTATGTCCTTGGCAAAGCGAATGACACGGTTAACAATACCCAAACCAAAACCTGAGGTCGGAAGGACTGACACCACTTCGCCCACAACGGCCATTGCAGCACCACTTGAGCGCATCATCATGTCATTTGATGGAATTAAATGAAAGACCCCATCTTTGCCCTCAATGAGTATGTCAAACAGTAATTCATTGCGAAACTGGCTGAGGTTGCTCAGTCCACCATAAATATTAACATCAACATCAAAAATACCATCAGCCCTTGGGACGTGTTCAGGGTTTAATTCAGTTAAGAATTTTCCCACACCAAAGCGGCTTAAAGTGGTTTTGAAATTAATATCATAGGGTCTTTCATCTGCGGCGTTAAAGTTAAGCAGGGCATTTAAGTTCATAGGACTTTCATGAAACTTCATTTTAAAATCCCTGGCATGAAGTTTATCATCAGTGATATCCAACTGCCCAGCAATATCTTTATAGGACATGTAATCAGTGTAGTAAAGTGTGTCGATTTTTAGCTGAGAGGATATATCCATGCCACTTTTCCAGAAGGGTTCTAAAGCAGCTGATTTATCTAATGCCAGAGTTTCTTTTACAGTATTTTCTGCTTTGACCTGTTCTTTTGATTCCTCATCCTCAAGTTGAGACAATTCAGACTCTGGATTAATTGCAGCGAGTAGTTTTAATAAATCATTTAAATAGAGTGTTTGACCATCAATATTCATGGTAATTTGTTTGTTCTCATCTTGTAAAGATGTCTTTGTTTTCAGTATGACATTGGAATCACCAGAAACACTTTTCATAATAATGGGTAGTACCAGTTCTAAATCTGATAAACTCTTTAATTGACCTGTTCCATCAATAGCAATGGATTCAACCAGCTGTTGACCATTGTTTGTGACTAAATTGTTGATCAACCATTTGTGTGTAATATTGTGTTTCTTATCTATGGTGAATTGAGTATTTAAAGTACCCTGAGTCAGGGTGTTGTTTGGGATTGCGACAGGTTGTTTAAGCCATTGAGGGATGATTAAATCTAAATTAGCATCTAATTCCGATAAAATAATTTTTTTATCTAAATTAAGTTTAAACTGTGCATCAAGGACGAAAGCATTTTCATCTTTATTTTTTTCTTTTGTTTTTTTATCAATAAATTCAATGGCTAATTTCTTTATACGACCTTGGGTAATATTTTTCTTTTGATGTGCGGAAAAGTCCAGCATGACATTAAACGGTGAAAGTAATTCCTTTTCTTTGTTTTTGAAATGAACATTTTGGAATTGAAAAGGTTTCTTTAGAATGATTTCTTGTTTTTTAGTTGTTTGCATGAGATCAAAATGACCATTTGCATGATCAAAGCTTATAGGTAGGTCAGGGAACATGGATTCATAGGGTTTTATATTAAAATCAATGAGCTCAAAACTCAAATGGCCATTTTGTGAAAAATTGTGCTGCTTATCTTTTAACGAGAGGGAGATTGGTTTTTTTGTGGTTAAAATAAGACGCCCATTGTTTTTTGGATGTGATATTTTAAGCTTAGAGTGATCAATTATAAGTTTATTATTTAGAATACTAAGGTTGTAGTGTGAATCTAATAAAGATTCTTGTGTCAGTTTAGTGTTGTCTTTCGTCAATTGATTAATAATATTCAAGTTCATTATTTGATGTAAGTAACCATTAAGTTTACCTGTGACTATCAATTGCTGAGTCTTTTGATCAGCTGGATTGTTGATGATGATTTTGCCACTATTATGAATCAATAATGCATTGCTCTTTTTTATAGACAGCAATGGGTAGTTTATAATTATTTTTTTAGGAGAATATCGGGCGTTGATTTTGGTGTCAATATTGATGTCTTTGAATACTGCTTTTTGATTTTCATGACTTTCTAATTGAGTGAATTTCATTTTATTAATGGACAATAGAAAACTTTCTTGATCAATATCAGGCTGCTTTGTGTTTTTATCTTCTTCAGTAGTCGAAGTGCTTGGTTGTTGTTGTTCGACAGAAGAGATGTCTAAATCAAATTTAGCAAGCTGACCTGATAATGTGTAAGGGGCAGCGTATTTTTTAATGATTGGAGAAACCCATGAAAAGTCAAAATGATTGACTTGAGTTGAAAATAATTGCCCTTTTGTTAGCAGTTTTAGTTGTTGTTTGTTTTTGTGGAATTGAATGGCTTGTGAGTTATTCACGTTAAGAAGCGGGTTTGTTTTCTTTATGTGTTTTCCTGATAATAATTTAATGTTGGATGGGATAAGGGTCCAAAGAGAATTTTTACCATGGATGCCCAATTGATATTTCAAAGACAGAACTTTGGGTATCGTATCGATTAGTGTTTTACCAGAAGTCTTTGATTTATTATCAGGGGATTGTGACGATTCAATAGTTTCGGCCAGTTGTTTAAAGTTTCTTGATATTACAGGGATCTGGGTTAAAGCTCTAATATCGATTGTACCATCTGTTTCTATCGTGATTGGTGGTAACTCTGGACTTGTCTGTTTAATAAAATCGAGAGGGTTTTTCATATTAAAGGTTAATGAACTTGAAATTTGTTCAATGATTTTTTTGGGCTGATTTTTTTGATACAGTTTCAGTTGTTTAATTGAAGCGTCGAGGTTTTTACTGCTCATATTAATCGTAAAATCGGCTTCCAGATTTTGCTTTGTGAGTAAATAATTTGTTACTAATGACTTTGTTTTATCTAATGGGTTGGCTTTATTATTGTTTTGTACTGTGACTTGATTAGCATCTTTGGATTTAATGTTTTCCAATAGGCTGATGTCTTTTAAGTGAATAGGGCGATTTGATATTAATTTTAAGTTATTATTTTCTATGGCGAGGTTTATGTCTGTATCTAATACCCCTTCTTTAATTTGATAATCTGCAATAAAATCATCAAACCATTTAAGTGGTAGCTGATTAATATTAATTTGAATCAGATCATTATTCTCTTGCTCTAGAAATTCTGGCAAGTCATTAAGGTTGAATGATAAAGCTTTGTGGAACATTATTTTTATATATTCTTGACCGCCACTTAGAATATTAAGTAAAAAACTATCAATGATCAGGTGTTTATCATCAATGCTGGCGACCAAACGATTTGAAATATCAACTTGCTTTGGTAAAGAGGATTGCTTAGAAAGGGCGCTGTCAAATAAATAATCTTCGACTTTTATTTCATCTGCCAGGTTAATATCGCCTTCTAATGAACGAGTATTATAGTGAAATGTTGCCGTTATTTTGCTTTCTATTTTAGGTAATGCCAGTGATTGCAATGAATGAGTGAATGCCTTATCTGTAATGAGTTTAAACGCACCAGAAAGAATACCTTCATTGCCATCGTACTGACCATTGTAATGGAGAGCTGCTAACTCTTTTTTATCCTGATTGGTATGGGTTATTTGTAATTCAATGCTTTCTGGGTGTAGTCGTTTACGAAGGTAATGCGTTTGGCGTTTGTCAAAGGGAAATGTTGCCCATTTATCGGGTTTAGGTAATTGTTTCATGGACAGTTGTGCTGAAATAAATTGTTGGCTGCCATCTTCATTGGTTAATTCAAGATTAAAATGCGATTGTTGTGCATTAACTGCTGTTGTAGAGTGTTGCCTCAAAATGATTGATGAGTTGAGTGTTAAGCCTTGAATGTCGGGAATGACGGATAGCTCATTGGCGACCACTTGTAATTTTATAGGCTGGTCTGTGTTCTCATTAATGTCCTGACCAGATAGGGTGATTGTGACTGGACCTGTAGCGGATGACAGGTAGTTTGCATTAATGTCTAATTGACCAATGTCATAAATGAATCCTGTCTCAAAGTAGGGGAACAAACCCTGAAAGAGCAGAATGGAATCTTCTTTTTTTTCACTAGGAGGTGTCGCATCATTGATGACAATTTGATTGAGTATTAATTTATCAATTTTGATTCGTTGCTGGAATAAACTGAAGGGAGATAGATCACTATCAAGGTGATTAATATGAATATCAATGGCTTCATAACTTAATTTGAGATTATCAATTTTGATTGAAAAGGGAGTGATATGAATGGAGTCAACACTGGCATTAGAAATCCAGGGAGTGAGCTGATTCTCAAAAAGAGACTTTTGAACGCTGGGAACAAACAAAATTGTCACAATGAAAAATGGAATTATTCCAACAAATATCAATAGGTAACGAAATATTTTTCTATTTTTTAACATGATAAACCAATTAAAATGAGATGTAGGTTCCATAATAAGCCAAATTCAATCAATTTATTGTAGGGAATTTCTGACTCTTTAGGGCATTATCAATCATTTATGACATGCTCCATTCTACTGACTGAGCCTGAATGATAATTGTACAAAACCTTGAGTTATGAAATCTTATGTGAGAATATAGGTAAGTATTAACATAGCTATAATTATAATTTGTTTTAAGGTGTCTAATGGGACAAGCAATAGAATTTGATCCAGATGAATGGGATTTTCAGGAAGAGACTGAACTTGAATTAATTGAGTCTGAAATTACGATCCCCAGTGATTTTTATAAAGGTCAAAAAGAGACTCATTTTCGCCATTCCAATGAAGCAGATGTCACTGCATATATTGACGGTGAAAAGTTTCAATTAAACTCTAATCACAGTGACTATGTACCTGGAAGTCAAGAAGAAGAAGCCTTTAGGCGACAGATTGAAGATTTGTTTGAATTACTTGAACTTGAAAAAGAATCCAAGAAAGAAAACGGTGTGCGTGTTTATCAAACAGATTCTTCACCCTCCAGGCCCTGGCGTTTTCATTAAATATGGAGCCAATTTCTCTGTCATGTAAGAGAGATTAATAAAACTCTGAAAAATGTTATAAATTCAGTAGCATTTTTTGAAAACATTAGGGTATAATGCCCGCTCTCTGTTGGTCCCCTCGCAATGATAGACCGTTAACCCAGCCAGATCCGGAAGGAAGCAACTGTAGCGGTCGACTCATGTGCTGGGGTGTGGCTGGCAGAGTCTTTAACTTCGTTTGATAAGTGGCTTTAATTTTTTGATAAAAGTCTTGATCTAGAGCAAGTAAAAGCAAATTTACCCCCCTTTTTATCTGTAAGAAACTTCCTACCTATATCTTTATCCAAGATTTCGTTCTATGATTTCATTATTATAGAATTAAGATGACTCTTCCTCATCAAGTACTTTGTTTAATACAACCATCTTATGTAACACCTGCCATTATTGATATTCTTTTTGGAATTGTTGTGAAACAACTAAATAATATAAATTTTATTGAGTCTCTTGCCAGAGGGACCAGGCACTATGATCAAGAAATGATCAAGCAGAGCTTTTTAGAAACACTTAAAGACTGCTCCTTTGATGTGAATTGTGAACTCTATCGTCTTTATAATAACTCTTCAGAAACGACTCTTTCACTCTTAGCAATTGATAAAGATAATGTTATTAATACTTTTAAAAATGGAAAGAATTGTGATTCTTTTCCAGTCTATTTATTTTCAGGTATTACTCAATCTATTGATTCTGACTCAATTGTTAAGCTTCAATCGAAAGAGATTAAAAACTCTTATCATTATATTTATCCTGCATCCGATCACAATAAGGCAATTTATACTGTATTGATTCAAACGTCCCGGCATGAGATTAATATTGATGATCAACGATTTGTTTTTGGCTTACTCAAACTTTATTCAAATTATTTGCATCTTATTGAAATTATAAAGCGTGATAAATTAACCAACTTGCTCAATCGTGAAACATTAGATACTGAAATTACGCATATTTTGGAGGAAAACTGTAGTAACCGACTTGTTTTTTCAAAAAATGCACATTCTTTTAAAGAGCAACGTGAAGTCTTTGATGAGCATTGTTATTGGTTGGGCGTCTTAGATATTGATTTCTTTAAAAATATCAATGATACCTATGGCCATTTGTACGGAGATGATGTTTTAATTATGGTTGCTCGTTTGATAGAAAAGAACGTCCGTAACTTTGATTTGGTCTTTCGTTATGGCGGTGAAGAATTTGTTATTATTCTCAAATCACAGAATATTGATGTGGCCAGGCTGGCATTTGAACGGATCAGAAAACAAGTACAGACTCATGCCTTTGGAAAAATTAAGCAACTAACCGTCAGTATTGGCATTAATCAGATTGTTAAACAGAGTGGTACGTCTGAAATCATTGGTTGTGCTGACAAAGCACTCTATTATGCTAAGGAAAACGGTCGAAATCAGATTCAATTTTATGAAGATGTATCGAGTAAAAATGAGCTAACCTCTGATAATACGGATGACAATGTTGAATTTCTTTAAATTTTGACAACCGAACTGAAAATCTTTCTAAAACTATGGCTTTAGAATCTGGAGCCGTTTTATAAATTCATGTATACTCAGCTCGATAGAAATTATTCTCTTATCCAGGCATTATTCAATCTAGGGCTTTTATGAAATACCAGGTTCTGGCTCGCAAGTACCGTCCAAAAACGTTTTCCACTATGATGGGGCAGGAACATGTCCTTAAAGCTCTGAGTAATGCACTTGAAAGTGAACGTTTGCACCATGCTTATCTCTTCACGGGCACTCGTGGAGTTGGTAAAACAACGGTCGCCAGGGTTTTGGCTAAAGCACTCAACTGTGAACAGGGGATCACTGCATCTCCTTGTGGAGAATGCGCTTCTTGTCAGGAAATTGATGAGGGGCGCTTTGTTGATTTAATTGAGGTGGATGCTGCGTCACGTACCAAGGTTGAAGATACCAGAGAGCTTTTAGATAATGTTCAATATGCGCCGACACGTGGACGTTTTAAAATATACCTGATTGACGAAGTACACATGCTGTCAGGACACAGTTTTAATGCCTTATTAAAGACACTTGAAGAACCACCACCGCACGTTAAATTTTTATTGGCAACGACTGATCCCCAGAAGCTGCCTGTCACGATATTATCTCGTTGTTTACAATTTAACCTTAAAAGTCTGTCTATTGAGCAAATTGAGACACAATTGGCATTCATTCTCAATGCCGAAAATATTCCCTTTGAAAATACTGTGTTGAAACCTCTTGCGATTGCCGCTGACGGCTCTATGCGTGATGCACTCAGTTTAATGGATCAGTCCATTGCTTATAGTGATGGAAAACCAAACCTGGCTGATATCGAAGCCATGCTGGGCTGTGTACAAAAAGATCGTGTTTTTGAACTTTTAACGGCACTGGCTAATGAAGATGGCAGAGCACTTATTCAACAAAGCAGGTTATTAATAGGGCAGGGAATTGATGTTAAAACCATTTTATCTGAGCTGATCAACACGATGCAGCGGATTGCTTTGGGCCAAATGGTACCTGATGCCATTGATGACAGCCTTGGCGATAAATCGGCGATTCAACGACTCGCACGGCTTATATTACCTGAAGATATCCAGCTCTATTACCAAATTGCTCTAAACGGGCGTAAAGATCTACCTTATTCACCCCAACCACAGGGTGGCTTTGAAATGATTTTACTGCGCATGCTGGCATTCAAACCTGTTAATGGTGGTAATAGATACACCACATCGTCAGAGCCTGTGGCGAGTATGAAAGGCGGTAACCAGCGTGATAAAAGCCACCAGCAAGGAACCAGTCCTCAACAGAATAGTCAGGAGCACCAAAGAGCAACGACTCAACAAGCATCTGTGCAAAGCACAAAAAACATATCCAGTCACTTCGATAATGCTCAAAGTGTAGAAAAAAAAACGGTTCAATTAGCTTCTGAAGAAACGATTGAAAAGAAACATCTGGATAAAAATCTTGTTGATTCACCAGAATCAGAACAAGTGTCAGCCTCTACTAATCATTTTGATGCAAGCCCTGTTGATTATAATCCAGATGAATCAAATGGATATAACGAAGAATTACCTCCCATTGATGCCTATGGGGCTGAAAATTTTAATGATTCATCCAATCCTTCAGCGTTTAAAACGGATGATAAGACAAATTCACCCTTGAATAATGAACATTTGACTGATATTTCAGCTGAAAATCATTCTTCTAGTACAATGTCACACATGACACCTGTTCCTTCTCAAAATTCACGCCCTGCAAACTCTTCTAAGCATATCAATAGACAAGAGTTTCAAGCACATTCACAAGGTAATGCTGTTAAGACCGCTTTTGATGAAGAGCCTTCAGCCAATAAGGAGCCTTCAGCCAGTAAAAAGTCTTCAGCCAGTAAAAAGCCCTTAACAAACAATGAGACGTTTTCTGGTAGCCAAAATTCTACCTCGTCACTCGCTCAAGTTGTGCCACTTTTCAAGTCAACGAATAA
Source organism: Gammaproteobacteria bacterium (assembly GCA_016744395.1). Taxonomy (GTDB): domain Bacteria; phylum Pseudomonadota; class Gammaproteobacteria; order GRL18; family GRL18; genus GRL18. Next base: position 13,701 of record JADGEK010000099.1, read on the forward strand.
ACAGGAAGACATTCCATGTAATCAATTTGAAGGCAATGAATTGGCTGATTATTGGCATGAGCTTATTAATGGCTCAGAGCTAAAAGGGCTTGAACAACAACTTGCTAAACACTGCGAATTGGTGAATAAATACGAGCAAGAAAACAGTCAGGTTTTTGAGCTTCTATTGGATTCGGCGCACAAACATTTACTCAATGATAAAATCAAAGACCGCCTTGTACATGTTTTACAAAATTTATTAAACTGCTCATTTAAGCTGGATATTAAAGAATGTCAGGTTCGTCCTGAAGAGCAGTTAAACACTCCAAGGCGTCGTGAAATTCATGAGGCTAAAGTCTTACAAGAACAAGCAGTGAAATCCATTTATTCTGATCCCAAAGTTCAGATGATAGTCAATTCTTTTTCTGCGAAGGTCAGAGAAGAAACGATAAAACCCATTAAAATTATTTCAATAGAGGAAAATATATGAAAGGTGGTTTAGGTGGCTTAATGAAGCAAGCCCAAAAGATGCAAGAAGATATGCAAAAATCTCAGGCTGAACTTGCTAATATGGAAGTGGATGGTGTTGCAGGTGGTGGGATGGTTTCTGTTGTAATGACAGGGCGTCACGATATTCGCCGTGTTAGCATCGATGATAGCGTTATGGATGATAAAGAAATGCTAGAAGATTTAATTGCTGCAGCGGTTAATGATGCTGTTCGTCAGATTGAGAAAGAGTCTAAAAGTAAAATGTCTGGTATGACCGATGGTCTGAACTTGCCACCTGGCTTTAAACTGCCGTTCTAGTTTTAGCTTTTTTTATTA
>JADGEK010000100.1 GCA_016744395.1 Gammaproteobacteria bacterium
ACCTCCTGTAACTCATGAAAAACTTCTTCAAACTCATCAGGTGGATTATTAAGATTTACTTCAATGGGTGAGGTCAGCTCATCGAGCAGATGATTTATGTGCTCAAAGTGCTCTTTGATACTATTCGCTAGAGATTTATCCTTGGCATAAATCAAATGATAGATCCCCAATGAATTAGTATCACCATATACCTTTTCTATACCATTAATAATGGCTTTAATATTATTCAATGAATATTGACTACGCCAGGCATCTAACTTTTTGGGATCTGGCTCACCACGAAAAAAATTAGCAGGCAATCCTATTTTATTCCAGATAAGCATTTCGAGTGAATTTAACATTTGAGCAACAACATTAGTCGTTACTTCTTTTTGATCCAGATAAAATTTTCCTTTTACCTCTGTAAACTGAGCTTTAGCACCATCTGGTAATTCAAGCCAGTATTTTTTGATTTTTGAAATATTTTTTGACAAGTCATGAGCTGTATTTTCCAAAAAATGACAAACATTCTCATCTTTTAATTTCTGAAATGCTTCATTCTCATCACCATTAAAAAACAGTAGATATTCAATGGTAGCATAGCCATAAATGCTACGTTCTTCATTACCAGGATGAAGCGTCGGTTTTTTCAGAACTGCATCAACAATAATGGTATTCATCGGTAGCTGATCAACCTGACGATACACAAATAAGGATTTTATCGGGGCAATTTGATAAGCTCGACTTTCTCGCCAGGACAGGATGGCTTTTTTCCACTGTTCCCTTGAAAGTAAGAAATATTTCATTCTATCTTTATCATTTCCAGCACGACAAAGCTCAATAATTTCATTATTAAGGATCAATGCATTATCTTGTACTGCAATAATGGAAGGCTCGTAGATATAATCAGCAATGTAATGTGTCACAGCCTGCTCAGTTATATCTTTAAATTGACTTTTAGCTTGTGACTTTTCTGGTTCACACGCAACCAGAAAAGTACAAAAAAATGCAGCTGTTAATAATTGAGTAATTATATTAGTGTTCATAATGATTTTCAGTTTTTAATTAAGAATAATTTTTTAATCTAATTGACAGGTTGTTTATCTGGATCATACAAGCCAAACTTTACTTGTTTATAAGAAACTTTCCCATCTTTTTTAATACGTTGATACATAATTAACTGTTTCTGAGTGTATCGTTCAGGATCTAATTTAATCGTTGAATCAACCAACGGATTTAAATAAGTATTATCATGGGATGCACAAGCAACCAGTAATAGTACTGAGCAAGCAACAATCATTTTTTGTAATATGATTTTCATTTTTTTCTCTAATTTACTGACTAATAAAACGGCCAAATAGTTCATAAGGCGTTTTGTCTGAAAGGAATATAACCTTGCTATTTTGATTAGTATTAATATATTCATCAACAAATGTTATTGCCGCAATTTGATCATGAAAATAAGGGCTGAATAACTCAGGAAGCAGAGCAACTCGATTCTTTGAAGTATTGTTAAGATCAAGAGTATAAATATAATAATCATATTGTTTGTAAGCGCTTAAAAGCGTACCCGATAAATTTTTCATTGACCAGTTAATATTATTAACAATAGGAACGATATCAGGTTTAATACCTTCTAGTGGCTGCTTATAAGCAGCATTTGGCATTAAATTTTGTACGGCAAAACGACTCAAATCAAGAAAGTGTTGCTGGCTACCTGGCATTACCTGATCACTTTTTCCTAACTTGCCATTAAGCAAAGGCTTTTGTGAGGCAATATACTCATGATCGGAAAGCCGTTTCGTTAATTCATTAGATGCACTTGTAGCATCTTCTGCATTATCAAAAATATGAGGAGTGATTAATAATATGAGTTCTTTTTTGATTTTTTTCCGACTATCTTTACTACCAATAACACCTAATACAGGAATATCTCCCCAGACTGGAATCTTATCAATACTAATTTCTTCTTCTTCAGATATCATACCTCCAATAGCAATTGTATGCCCATCTTTTGCAATGACTGTTGCTATCATATTGGCCGTATTGACATTATCAATAGTAATCGTTTCACCAGATCCACCATCAACTAAAACATCGGTTCCTCCTGGTGCGACAGAGGAATTATCCTGAAAAATTCTTAAAGTCACCGTTTTATCAGCATTAATTCTTGGAGAGATATCTAATGTGGTGCCTATATCCCGAATTTCTGTTTCAATTGTTGTTGTAGTTAACACGCCAGTCTGATTTTGTGATGTATCTGTAGATGCACCAGTTATCAAAGTTCTCTCTTGTCCAATAAATATTTTTGCGCGACGATTATTAACAGCCATTAACAAAGGAGTTGCTAAAGTATTAATCCGATTATCTCTTTGTAATAATTGCATTTGAAAGCTTAGATTATCATCTAGAACTGAAAAATTAAGCGTTTTACCAATCAATGATAATGGACCAAAATTACCCGCACCTAAACTGCCTTTAGGAGTGCTAGTTGTAGTAACATTACCATCATCATCGACTGTACTACTACTAATACTAGAGTTACTTTGAGCATCAAAATCAAATACAGAATCAAATTCATCACCCAGAGTCACTTCCAATATTTTCATTTCTAATAAAACTTGTGGCGTAGGTTGGTCTAACTCTTTAATCAATGCTTCGATAGAAGTTATTGCCGCTTGATCTGAAGTCCTGATAATAACAAGGTTATGCAACTCGTTATAAGTGACAAAAATTCTTTCCTCAATACGTTGATTAACCACCTTAATTTCATCCAAAGAGACAATAGGGATCTCATCATTAATCGTTCTTTTATTTAATACCTGCAATTGAGCAGAGGTTAAATTTTTTAAGGAATTTGTATCAGTGCTTTCTGAATTATTATTGTTATTTCTGTTGTTGTTGTTATTGTTATTATTGTTATTTCTATTATTGTTACTACTACTTCTTCTGGTGGAACTAGAGGTCGAAGTAAAACTTTCAGCATCATTACCACTGGGTTCTGATAATTCGACTCGGTCACCATATAATGCCTCAATTGCCTGGGCAGCAATTTTCACATTTTCTTGTTTAAGTGTATAAACTTTAGTGATATCTTTTTTGAAAACAACGATGTCTTTTTGATACTCTTCTGTGGTCATTATCAATACCACGTTAGTCTCTTTATTATAGCGATACCATAGACCTGCTGAACGACTAATACTATCTATTACATTTTTTACCGTTGTATTTTGAATATAGACTGTAATGTATTTTTCACCTGCTTCTTGTGTCGCAATGATATTCACACCCGATTGCTCAGCAATAATTCTAATGGCATCAGATAATAAAGCATCGGTAAATTCAATCGTACCCAGTTTAATATTCATTGCTTCTTTAGCTGATGCAAAAGAAAATTGTATCCAAAGTGAAAAACAAAGACAGAGTGTTAAAAATATTAGCTTGCTTTGGAGTTTTTTCTTATATTTTTTCTTATATTTAGTGCTTAGTAAATTTTTCATCGGACAACAATAACCTCATTTTCCTGGCCTGAATTAATCTCCCCTGGTTCAACAATAATTGAATTTTCATGAATTTCCTGGATATGAATCACTGATTTTAATCCTAAGGCAGACAAACTAATCCTATCATTTTCTTTAACCATATAAGTTAACTTATCATCAAGTTGAATCAATGCAACTCGTGTTCCATCCACTTTTTTTACAACACCTTTCAAAACCATTTTTGGTAACTGACCAGCAAATGATTTTTGTGCAAAAGGTAAAGAATCTTCAATTAAGCGTTCCCCCCCGGTCAAAGTCGATGTTAGGGCAAATGGGTCACGAAAAACCTGAACCACAGGTTCTTTTTTTTCATTTTTATCAGAGGATTTCAATTTTTTATCAACACCTGCTGTTTTCATTAAGTCTAATAAATTGGCATCAATAATATTTTCATCTAGACTCTTATCTGCTTGAACACTTACTTCTTCTAGTTTTCTTACATCATTTACTGGCTTATTAACAGTATCTTTTTTTAATTTTCTATTAAGTTGATCGTAATAATCATCAAGAGTATCAAGGCTTCTATTTAATTGATTAGCTGTATCTTCCTCAAGGTATTTATTGACTATAGTTTTACTTGAATTAATTGTTTTTTTTTCTTCTTCATCTTCAGCAATTAATAAAGATGATTGGAAAATCATGAAATTAAAAAGTGTTATTTTTAATATCTGTTTTTTATTGTTCATACTGTTACTGACCACCTGTTGAAACTTTTAACATTGCTGAGAAAAATGATAAATAAACAAATCCAATCGTTGCCCCGATAATTACAGTTAAAACAGGCTGTATCATTTCTCCCATTAGTTTAATTCTTGCTCGCAGTTCAATTTGATAAAAATGTGCCATTTGCATCATCACTGAGTCTAACTCACCTGTTTTTTCACCCACTGTTATCATATGCCGCATCATTAGCGGAATTATGGGTTGATCAAAACTAGAGGTTAGGGTGCCACCCTCTGTTATTCGATTAGCCGCAGTGGTAAATGCCGCATAAAAAGCTTGATTTTTCACTAATTGCTTTGAGGCATTAATGGCATCAAGAATCGTCATACCACTTTTAAGCTGTATTGCCATTGACCAGCCTGTTTGAGCCATTGTGCCTGCAATAATATTTTTTCCAATAATAGGCATTCTTATGAGAATTTTATCAATGAGTTTTTCACCTGTTTTAGTGGTATAAAAAATAAGGATAGAAAAAATAACAGAACAAATACCAATACCAAGGGATAAGCCGTTATCTTCCATAAAAGCAGACATATCCAGCATTATCTGAGTGGATGCAGGCAGTTCAGAACCTTGTCTATCTAGAAAAGCTGCAAATTTTGGAATAATGCTAACTAATAAATAAACAATTACAGCAATGGTCACAATCACTAAAATTGATGGGTAAATCATGGCAGCTTTCAAAGCTCTTTTCATTTCAGATTTTCGTTCTAAATCCTCTGCCAAACGTTCCATTACCTGGTCAAGCTCACCACTTTGTTCACCACTTTCAATCATTTTTGGCAGAAAATCACCAAATATCTTTTTTTCACCAAGCATAGAATCAGAGAATTTTTTTCCACCTGAAATATTAATTTCAATGCGTTTGATTGATTGTGATAATTTTCTTTTTTCAATTAACTTATTATTAATTTCCAGGCTTTCTAGAATAGTACTGCCAGATTGCAGCATTAAAGCCATTTGTCGAAAAAAAGTGGCTAAATCATCACTTTTAATTCGGGCATGATATTTTGGTCGAAGCCAATCCAGTTTATATTTTCGGGCAAAGGGATCTTCAAGATTATCACTGAGTCTAATTTCAGTAACATACAGGCCCTGTTCACGAAGCAATGTACTGACTTCTTTTTCATTCAGCCCTTCAATGTTTCCTTTACGATCGTTTCCCTGACCATCAACCGCTTTATAAAAATAGGTATAAGCCATACTTATACCTTAGTCCGTAGCTGTAGGGCTTCATCAATTGATGTTACCCCTTCAATGACTTTATTGCGCCCATCTTGCCAGAGACTATAATAAATATTGGCTTTGCTCTTAAGTTCAGCTTCATTAGCACCTTGCTCGATGAGATGGACAACAGACTCATCGACACCAAACAATTCATAAATCCCTACTCGCCCTAGATATCCTGTTCCCAGACAATGTGGACAGCCATGTGCTTTAAATATTTTTAATGTTGCTGTTGACTCAGTTATTTCAAGTTTTTGTAAATCTTCAGCCGTTAAATCTACTGCCACTTTGCAATGAACACATAAACGTCGGATTAAGCGCTGTGCAACCACACCAATTAAAGAGGAAGCAATTAAGAAACGTTCACATCCAATATCAATCAGCCGATTAATGGCAGCGATAGATGTATTGGTATGTAGTGTAGACATCACCAGATGTCCTGTCATAGCAGCTTTTAGAGCAATTTCTGCTGTTTCTTTATCACGGATCTCACCCACCAAAACCACATCAGGGTCATGACGTAGAAAAGAACGCAATGCACTGGCGAAAGAAACCTTAGTACTCACTTGTACTTGCGAAACACCATTTAAAAATTGCTCAATGGGATCTTCTACGGTAAGAATATTTTGCGAAGACGTATCTAATTGCCTTAAAGCTGCATAGAGAGTTGTTGATTTACCACCTCCAGTAGGACCAGTGACCAAAACAATACCAAAGTTACGACGTACCAATTGTTTAAATTCTACTAATAATTGTGCTGGCATACCAAGATTGTCTAATTGCATGCCCTCATCATTACCTGCCAGTAAACGTACCGTGACACGTTCGCCCCAACGAGTAGGAATAGTGGCAATACGCATATCAATATCATCAATATCCCAACCATCGACCTTAAAGGTGATACCACCATCTTGTGGCATGCGTTGCTCTGCAATGTCTAAATTGGCTAAAACTTTTATCCGATTAACCAAACCTTCTGAGTCTTCCTTATTAAGCCCTCGACTGTATTCTTGTAAATGCCCATCGACTCGAAAACGAATCCTCATAAACTCTTTTTCTGGTTCCATGTGGATATCAGACGAACGTCGTAAATGTGCTTCTCGCACTAAAATATTAAAAATTTCAATATAATCAGGTTCTTCCTGTACCTTTTCAGAAAAAATAATTTTTTGCCTGTAAAAACGAGCAATAATCATTTTTAAACCTGCTGGCTCAGCAAAGGCTACTTTTAATTTTTTCCGTTGTGTTAATAGGCGGGATATACTGTCAAGAGCAACATTATCATCAGGATCAGCCATAACAATAAAAAGTTCATTATTTTTATAAACAGGCAATACAATGCGTCGTTGAATGGTATTTGCAGGCAGTTTTTCTAACACATCAATTGCAGGGACTAATTCATGAACTTGAAAAAATGGAATTTTCCGATACTCTGCCAGTGCCTGATAAAATGCTGAGACAGGCATACGATTATCAAAACTGATGATATCCAATAAATCTTTATGCTCACGCCTTGCCTGTTGCTTATAGTCTAACAGCTTATTAGTAGAAACCAACTTTGTTTGGATTGCTGCATTGATTAATACCGATTCGTTTATTGCCACACTGACCTCAGTTCTTTACTCTTGATGTATTATTTATAAACAGTTATCGCCGCTCTTCGGCTCAATGACTGATACCACGTATTATTTATGAAGTCATGTTCTACTCTGTGCTGATCGATTATGTGTTGTTGCGGAATGGCTTACCGCTCTTGTATTGTGAACATTTTGAAAAAGTTTTTTAAGATTGTCAGGATGATGGCAAATTTTATCAGCCACTTGCCGTTCGAGTTGACGATTGCTGACCAATTCAACTAAGGACTGATCAAAGGTTTGCATCCCTTCACTGCGCCCGCCTTCAATCATCGAATAAATTTGCTTGGTTTTATTACTGATAATCAAATTAGACACTGCCTGATTATTCATTAATATTTCAACCACAGGCAATCGTTTAGTGCCTGACTCATTAGGGACTAATTGCTGTGCAACAACCGCTTTTAATGCCAATGAGATTCTATGTCTTGCAACCGTTTGCTCATCGCCTGGAAAACTGCCAATTAAACGCTCTACTACACCAACCGCATCTGCGGTATGTAATGTTGAAAGTACTAGATGCCCTGTTTCTGCTGCCGTAATAGCGGCTCTAATGGTTTCCAGATCACGCATCTCACCAACCATAATAACATCGGGATCTTCACGCAATGACGCTCTAACAGCACTGGCAAAGGTTTCTACATCACTATGGAGTTCTCTTTGATGTACTAAGCCTTTTTTATTTTCATAGACAAATTCCACTGGATCTTCAATGGTGATGATATGGGCATCACGATAGGTATTAATATCATTTAAAATACTGGCAAGCGTGGTACTTTTGCCACTGCCTGTCGCACCACAAACTAAAATTAAACCCGCTTTCATTTTTGTTAATTGATTGATTGATTGTGGTAATGACAACTCATCTATTTTTTTGAAGCTATTATCAAGATGCCGGATTGCCATGGTTGTTTTACCCATCTCCCGATAGACATTAAAACGATAGCGTTCGTTATTATCATCACTAAAGCCAAAGTCTAAATTACCTGCTTTTAAATAAAGTTCTTTTTGCTCAGTGTTGATTATTGTATCCAGCATTTCTGACAATTGTTTTTTTGAATAATAAAAATCATTTTTTGTCACCAAACTGCCATTGATTCTTAACACTGGTGACCAATTACTACTAATATGTAAATCAGATGCTTTTTCTTCTCGCATTAATAATAATAATTTTAAAATTTCGTTTTTATAATTCATTGTTTATTATTTGATCTCGCTATAAAGCAATAATCATCCCTACATTAATCAGTTGTTTAGAGGATGGCGCTTCATATTCATTTTGTTTAAGTTCAGGAAGAACAGCCTTAATATTAATTTGAACAACTGGTGTATAATAACTGAGTTGTTCAAGACCATCTAAGAATTTTAATAAGCTACTGAAGGTTGCATAACTATTAACTTCAAGCAATAATCGTTTGAATTTATTGTCAGTGAGTTGTTTTCTTGATTTTTCAGTGGGTGTCGTTTGAGAATTTGCAACCCTTCCATCAATTGTTGCCATCGTTTTTACTGCTAATCCTGAACGACGAGCATGTTCAGATATTTCTAGTCGTAAAGACTCAACTTTTTGAAAGTTATTTAAAGGCACAAATCCATTTTTTAGTGAATTATATTCATCATTAATTTTATTATACTTGGGTAATATTTCATTTAGTTTTTTTTCATAAATAATGGGGTCTTTTATATCGCCTATTGTTTTTGTTTTTAAACTGAGACGATTTTCTTTTCTTGACACATCTTTTCTGGTTTCAAAAACTGACTCATTTAGACCAAAATAAATATAAACCACGCCAATATATCCACCTATCATAGTGGCACAAATAAGAACCAATATTAAATTCTGGTCTCTTTGTGAATTTTCATTCCATTTTTCAAGTAAATTCATATTATTTTTTTGCTACCTCTTTGGTATCAACTCTGGTCTCAATTCCATTTTTTTCTTGTTTGTTTTTTTCTAATAGCCATAAATTAAAAGTATAACCCTCCTGACCAATTCTTTTACTTGATTGTTCCACCTGAACATAGCTGGCCACTAAATTTTGTTTAGCAACATTATTATTTAATCGTTTCACAAAACGTTGAGCATCTCGATTACTTAATGTTGTCCCGATTATTCTTACTCCTGACTTTTTGTTATATTCATTAATCGAATTCAGTGCGATGTTACCATTAACACTACTGGCAATTGATCGCAATAAATTGGGTAAATTGTTAACCCGAGAATATAATTGATCATTTAAACGATCATACTCTATTGTTATTTTATCTAATGCCAATTTTTTTTCTTCATACTGTTGTTGTGCTGTCCTTAATAAAGAATTAATTTTTCCATGCTGAGTAGACACTTTTCCTGCTTTGTCAAACTTTGTTTCTAATTCAACTAATTTGCTTTCTAATGAACTTAGATATATTCTTTGTGAAATATCAAAAACAATTAAACTGATTAAAATTAAAACAGGAGCACTATAGCGCCAGGTATTGGCTTGCTTCCAAAATGCCGGCTTGGGATCATTAGCTGCGATCATAGGCAATTTTGCTAATGCCCATTTTTTATCTAAAGCACTGTCAGCCAAACCATTTAACCAGGCAAGCCACGGTTGTGATTCTGTTTTACTTAACCTGACTTTACGTTGCAATTGTGCTTCAATTTGAACAATGATACTGTGATCAATTAATTCATCACTGACAATATCAATTTGTTCTATATTAGCTCTTAGCTGGTCATAACAAAGTGAGACAAAAATTGACTCATTAAGCAATGGATCTAATCGTCTCTCAATGCGTATGGAGACAATTCTTCCTTGTTTTACACGATAACTAAAAATTTGTTCCTGAAAGACTTCAACAATTAAGGCTTCTTTCGCTTCTAGTTGATAGGTGCGTAATACATGGCGAAGACTACTACCATATAATGGCAATAAACCAATGAGTTTTAGTTGCTGTGTTTTAAAACTATGTGTCCAATGATTACGACGGTGTTTTCCCAGTCCACTGACATTCCAATAATGATTGAGTTCTCCTTCATCGTTTTTAACACTGGCACCATTCCAGCCACATACAATTTGCTCATCATGGCTAATTAAATGCTCTTGAAGACCTAAAACTTCATCTAAGGCTTCTCGGCTTATTAAGCTTAGCTGCAATGCCATTTCACCAAAGCGCGTTCTATCACCCTGCTCATTTAAGCTATTCATCTGTGAGACAATATCATCACGTTGCTCAGCCGTAATATATTGACGACTTTGCAATAAACTACCAATGGTTGTTATATCATTGAGCTCAGACAAAAAGGGATCAATTTCCCAGTGGATCAGCTCCTGCATTTGAGCATGATCTCTTGGTTTTTCTGGCACAACAGGAATATCCACCATGCCATTAACGACTTCTATGCTACCAAGAATGGCTTTTTGTGGAATAACTTCACCCTTGGCAATGAGTTTTTCTTTTAATTCTGCTATCGCCAGTGAGTTATCAATAATTAATGATTCAACGATTGTGCCTGTTTGTATCTGTTTTTTTACTTGTTTCGCAATGCAAGCGACTAATTTAGTACCTGTGTATAACACCACCAAAATACTATTTTTATGTGTCATCAGTTCAACAATATTATTTTTATTCATTCTACTTTTTTCTTTTTATTCGAGACGCCAATAAATGTGTATTTCAGGTAAATTCGTTCTCGGTAGTAAGATAATGTGTTGCGGAAATGAGCGATTGATTTTGGGATCAGCTAATAAGCTGCCATCAGACTCTTTTACTAAAACATAGGAGACATTTCCCCAGGGAACATATAAGTCACTGCTGGTATAATCATAACTGACAATTTGTTCTACGTTATCAGCTACAACTTCAGTTGATAATTCAAATAATTCACTTAAATCATCTTCAGCATCTCGTAAAATATCAGTTGCAGGCCAGCTGGAATCAACAATTTGGCCATTTTGTCGATAATATAATTGAACCCGTAAATCATCTGATGGTGATAAATCACTTCCTGTACACGTTGTTGGGATCATTGCATCAGGATCACAAGGATTAATTAAATGAAAAACAAATTTCCAGGCATTGATATTGAGCTCATGATCAGCACTGATAATAATGGGTTCAGACTCATCTGTGGGGGTTACTGTGGGTGATGCTGTTGGTGGATAATCTTGTTCATAATAATTTAATGCAGCGTAATCAACAGGTGCTGCTGGATTAACTAGAGCATCTTTTGCCAAACTTTGTAACACCAGTTGGTCTTTTTTAGTGTCGGCATTAGCATCTGTGGTATTAAAATACCAGCCATAATTAGGTGATCCACCTCGATTGTGCCAACCATCTCTATAAGACAATTCATCATTGCTATCAGCTAAAGTTGATAAATAAGGACCATTCCAGCCATGCCATAATTCTGATGAACTGTCATATTGCCACTGGCAATCATCGGCAATACCATTACTGTCCGTGTCAGATTCGTCTGTACCGTCATCATCACAGTCCATAATTTTACTGGTAAGTTCTTCAATAGAAACAGGCAGACGTCCCATATCAGCAACAAAACCATCAACAGCAATAACACCTGGGCTAGTTTGTAATGTGTGACCAATCGCTGCACTTTTTATATTTTCTATGCGCTGTTTCGTCATACTAAAGTTAAGTGCATCATGCTCACTATCAACTGTTGTCATAGCAATCAATGCTGTGGCTGATAAAATTGAGACGACGATTAACAACTCTAAAAGAGTCATGCCATTATAATTACTGTGTCGCATTATCAACCATCTTTGTTTTAACAGGCTCGATATGCGTCAGCAATAACGCTGGTCCACGGTGATAATTATAAGAATGGATAGCATCGAAATGCCATTGCTGTTCTGGCTTTAGATGCTTTAACATACTTTTTGCTAATTGCTCCTCTACATAGACAGCAATGACTGTATTGTTTTCACCACGGATAAACATTTGATGTTTTGCTTGCGGTAATTCTTCTATACCCATCATAGACAATGCATTAAGCAAATAGTCTGTATTCGCTTTTTTAGGTAATTGCTGGATAGTTGCATCAAAGCGAACCAGTAAAGGCTTAAAAATATAACGATCACCCTTTTTTCTGGTTTTATTAGCTTCTATTAATTGCTCTAATTCAACGTCTCTCGTTGGTAATTCATAATAATTTTCTTTATCTATCTTAGTTGCTTGATAACCATCAACATGAGTTTCTGCATTCACTAATCCTATCGTCAATAGACCTAGTACAATATAAACACCTTGTGAAAATAATATCATACGTAATGATTGTAAGAACTCGCTCATTATTTTTACCACTTTATTTATTATTAATTAAAACAAATGACCAGATCATCATTTTGAGGATCATTACTACCTCGAACGCATTCATCATATGCATTGACACCACCATACTTTCCATCAACTCCCATACTGATTAACCTTGGCTTAGTATTTTTATAGAGCAATAAGTAGGGTGATCCATAACGTGTTTGATCATGTAAGTCAGGGTCATAACCTGCTGAGAGAGTATGAAGATGATGCCAATCCATTAAAAGTTCATCACCATCAACTTCATTGACAACTTCAACAGCATTATTAATAAAAGGATCTGCAATCGCATATAAATTTTTCAACGTGCCACTATTTAATATTACACCCACTTGAATACCATATTGTGGCTTGGGATCATCCAAGGGATCATTCACATCTAAAATAGATAAGCTGTTACCAATATCAACAAATTCAGAGATATGTTGTAAATATGGGCCGTTCCAGCCTCGCCCTGTTTCAGCTGCCCACGGCATAACTTGCTCACCTGTACTGTCATCCTTTATCGGTGCTTGATAGAGTTGCCAAAAATTGGCTGGCGAATTAAACCAGTAAGTCATTACATTACTATAGGCTGGTGAGCCACTGGAATCACCACTATCCATTAAAGGAATACTATTGAGATCAACCTGACCAATACCTGTACCTGATAAGGCAAATGGTCCTTGTTTTGGGTAATAGCCTGTATCTTTTTTAAAGCGTTTTAGCGCTTTAATAATTGCAACCATTTCTGCTTGTGCTGCTTTGTTTGCTGCATCATCAATGGCTGGCCTATAAAAAGTGGTACCTATTCCTGCAATGGCTGCCAGTATAGACACTGTGACCAATAATTCTAATAAACTTAAGCCTTGTTGTTGATATATTAAATTTTTATTAAGTTTATTCATTTTATATTCATTTTTTTTACTAAAAAAACAGACTCCCTAAGGAGCCTGCTTTTAGATCATCAGCTAAGCTGAATAATAAGCGTATTAAATAGTATTACGCTGACCATCCCACTCACCTAGTTCTTCTTCTTTCGTATCACCAGCTCCATCAACAACACCAGCAAAAGAGACTTGATCTTTTGGTACTACAGTTGCTGAAGGTGTACCAGTAGAGTCATCAAAACTACCAATATCAAACAGAGCAATAAAACGGTTATATTTTTCTGCACTCACGTGACGATAAACAGGTACTGAAGTCATGCCACCAAGGTTATTTGCGTTAAATAAGGTCGAAGCTGGACCAATACCAACAGCCATAAATGCTTTACCCGTTGCTGTACCTAAGTTTGAACCATCATATAAAACTTCTGCAACATCATTATTATCAAGACCTGGTTGTCCTGTAATACGCTCAGAACCACCAGTCCAAACCATAATTTCTTGTGTACCACCACCAACTAAATCAGCGGCATAACCACAACCATTACCAGCAGGTGTTAGGAAAATATTACCTGGAACAACGGCATTATCACGACGGTTAATAAGATCAGCCGTATCAGCACAAGTGCCACCATCAGCAGGATCCAGGTTAAGGGCAATATATTGAAGTTGTGTCATACCAATATCACCTAAAATACCCTCACTATCATCAGTATTAGTATCACCAGTGTCAGCAATAGTTAATGGTACAACTACGGGCTGTACATCAGCAATTTCCAGATTAGAATATGCTGCAGGGTTAGCACCAGCAATATCATCTGTTTGTATTAGAGAATCAAAATTATTAGGTAAAGTATTTTTATTCAATACACGATAAGTACGAATACCTTTATTCAGTTCATCCATCATAGCAACGTGAGCCGCTGCCGATGCACGAGCATCCGTATCTTGTAGTGCAATTGTTGCAGTACCAGCAATCGCCGCTAAAATTGCCACTACGACTAATAATTCAAGCAGTGTGAAACCACCCTGTTTCATCTTCAGTCTTTTTGCTTTAGCTTGTAGCTTGCTATCAGCAATATCTGCCACATTCACTGCATCAAACTTGTTCTTCATTTCACGAATTTTAAATTTACTAAACATTTTTTAGTCCTGTTTTTATTAATGCTCTACTCATTATTGAGTATTTGAGCGT
>JADGEK010000193.1:0-1677 GCA_016744395.1 Gammaproteobacteria bacterium
GTATTGATGCAAAAAAGGTATAGATGACGGGTAACACAAAGAGTGTCACTAGGACATATTAATAGAGACATTCGTAAAACTGGCAATCGCACCAAAAAGCCCCTCTAATAACATTTGAATCCCTATAATCGCCAGAATAAGCCCCATCAATCGAGTGACAATACTCAGACCACTCACCCCAATAAGTTGCACCAATTTTTGCCCAAAAATAAAACAGGCATAAGTAAACAGACACAGAATTGAAAAAGCAGAAATTGTAATCACAATTTCTGCCCAATCCCCTGTCGCTGAATAATTCATTGCCGTTGCTATAGTTCCAGGTCCTGCCAGTATGGGAACAGCGAGTGGTGATACAGCAATATCAGAGTCCTGATTTTCACCAGGTTCATGCATTTTTGAACTTTCACCGTGCAGCATTTGATAGCCGATGAAGAAAACCAGAATACCACCTGTAATCCTTAATGCGGGTAAGGTAATTCCAAACAGGTGAAAAATGGTATTACCTAAAACAGCAAAGGTCATTATGATAAAAAAGGTCAAAATGAGTGATTTAAAGGCTATTTTCTTCTGAATTGTTCGAGCTTCATTACCTGTTAAGCCCACAAACACCGCAGTATTAGCAATAGGGTTCATAATCGCAAAAAATGCCAGGAAAACACTAACGCTGTGCTGAAGTATATCATTCATAATATAAGCTTAAATCCCTTGTTTATCACAAATGTTAAAAAGCCTTTGAGCCCAAAACATGTTTGTCAGCAGGTGATGCTTTGCCATATTGGCCATTATGCTGGTGAAACTCTTTTTGAGTTTGTTTCAATTCACCTTTGAATCTTGGATCTTGAGGTCTTTCATGGCTATTAATAAAAAATGCAACATCCCAGGCTTCTTGATCAGAGAGAGAATAACCCAAACCCAGTGGCATATTGGCTTTTATAAAAGATGCCGCCGTATTAACTCGATGCATTCCAGCGCCCCAGTTAAAGCTGTCTTTTCCCCATAAAGGCGGAAAAACATATCGCTCAGAAACTTGACGCCCCGAACCATCAGCATTATGGCAAAGTGCACACTGTTGATTATATACAATTTGGCCACGTTGATATTCTGGTGAATGTTCTGGTTTATCAATTTTAACAAAACCTCTTCCAGGTATTGCTTTATTCTTTGGCACATTACCTGTTAACCATTGTGAATAAGCTGCTATATCCATAATTTCCTTACTGGACACTGAAGGTGGTTGGGCATTTTTTGCATTCATAGAATAAAGAAAACAGCCTTGAATACGATCTTCAAACGTATTGATTTTTTTATTCTTTTTTCGATAAGCAGGATAGGCAGGTTCCGCAGCCCACATAGGTGCTGCATGAGCCAAACGACCAGCACTCAAATGACAATTGGTGCAGGACATTCCATTGTTTACTACCCCTGATGATTTCAGCTGTCCAGAATTCATAAACAATGAATAACCATTTTTCACAGAGTCACTAACCATTCCTTTTTTTAGATTATTCCATTGGGGCAGTAGATGCTCACCATTACCCTGTATCATAACACCTGGGTCAATTTCATATAAATCATGAAATGCCTCTGCAAAAACGAATGTGTTTACTGATAGTAATATCGCCAATAAATAAAATCTCATTATTTGCTCTCCCCTGTTGAAGAAAATTGCTTAGAAAA
>JADGEK010000193.1:1777-3134 GCA_016744395.1 Gammaproteobacteria bacterium
GAAATGCCCAAGCCTAAATGAAAATATAATTTTTTTAACATATTTTTTACCCTTAAATATGAACACTGCCACAGAGAAGTCATAATGAAAAATAGAGTCTAATCAGTACAAGCCTCATTTATTTCATCTCTGATGATACATTGAATACATAACTGATAGTATAGCAAGTAGAAATTATAAGTATAAATGACCAGCATTCCTATTCGCGTAGGATATTTCCCACATACAGTATTAATATTTGAATGGATATTAACGCACTCTACTTTTCATTAGACTAAAATATTTAAACTGAATATAATTCAAAGATTGTTACTGTAACATCAAAACTTAATAGCTTTAAAAAGGATATAAGATATGAAAAAATTACTGTTAACTCTTTGCTTATTTGTTGCAACATCTGCTTATGCTGTCGATTATGGCAAGCTCTATGAATCGGTTGATAAAGGCAAAGCAGCTGAATCTGTTGATACAACCAAAGCAATGGAAGCTGTGGGTACTGATGGTGTTGATTATCAAAAAGCATATGACTCCGTTGATAAAGAAAAAGCCGCAGGTTCAGTCGATACAGGCAAAGCTATGGAAGCAATGATGAAGTAATAGTACTTACATCGTCAAACACAGCTAAATCAGTCTAATTCGCTCGACTTATTTAGCTGTATTCAATACAACAGAATCCAATAAAATAAAGTTCAGTTTAAATTACCTATTTATTAACATTCTGATAAATAGCATCTAGACCTTCATTCATTTTTTCTTTGACCTTAGCAATTGCTTTTCCACCCTGCTTTAACATCACCGCATTGACACCATCTGCTAACACCATTTTCCTGACTGTCTTTCCATTTATAATCATTTTATTGGGATTCGTAGAATAGGCCACTGTTGGCGTATTAAATTCCTCAGCACCCATTGCATCCTCATTATCGATATAGGCATAAAAACAGGATGCATTTTCAGTTTTATTGGTGGCCTTATCTGAATAGGAAACCTTCATTTCAAGATCGTTATAAGCTCTAAAAATGGGCTTATGTTCTTGCCATTCAATGGCTTCTGGTGCGTTTAAAAATAATACAGTCAAATCTTTGCACATTGTTAAACGCACATCAGGTGTTTTTGAACATGATGAAATAAAAAAAGAAATAAACACTGTCAATATTATAATTGAAATACGCCATGAAGCCGCTATTGGTGTATAGAACATCAGTTTCTCCAAATCAAGGGGGATAAAAATAAAATTACATAAAATTCTTATCGTTATTATGACTTTTTAAGAAACAAAAAACATTTTAATATACTATTATTTTACAATTTTTTAGTAGATTACATTAATAGAGTCTAAAAGCCAGATTTATCTCCC
>JADGEK010000101.1:0-1240 GCA_016744395.1 Gammaproteobacteria bacterium
TTTTAGAAGCCCGAGATCTGAACTTTGCAGCTTATACGAACAGGGCTATGATCGGCAATGAGATCGCTGTTGCACAACTGGTTGGATTATTTTCCTGGCTTGATATGTGGGGCTCTTCAGTAGAATTTTTTCGAGTTCAGGTAATTAACCGTGTGCAAGGTATTGCTGCTGGTACTACTCCTTTAGGGGCTATATTTGTACCTGTTTTTGTAGCTTTGGATGCTACTCTCAGAGTGATAAAACGGGGTGTTGATGCAGTACAAAATGCCCTTGCAAATATAGCGCCTACGGCAACAAAGGTTATATCTGCTATTAATAGAGCATATAGTCTTGCTCAGCAAGGGATGCATTATTCAACCATTGTTTTAAGTGTTTCCACTCTTGATAAAGTTATCAGTGCCAATGCTCCAGGGGCCAAGTTGTCTGATTTTGGTTTTTTTTCCCTGGCAACTCATATTGGAACGTATTATGCCAACCCAAAAAATCCGATGAGTTTTGTTAAACATAATGATAGTGCAAATACTGATGATTTATCATTATTTATGCGACATCAATATGCCGCGACTATCAATGGTAGTCGGGACGATTTTAGCATTGATCGCGATGGTGGTTTTTTTGTGGAATTGTTGCCATTTCCTGAAATTAATTTTGGTGATAATTGGGATTTTGTAATTGGTGAGGTTTCATTCCAGTTTATTTTTGATTTAGGTATTGATTTGATCCGTCGGGGTGGAACTGATTTAAGATTCAAACAAGATGGTGCTCAGGAACATTATAGCTGGACTGGCGTTGATCTTATGGGGTTAGATTTCTGGGTACAGATAGAGCTATGGGCTGAAGCTTGTTTATTAGGCATTTGTACTGACTTGCTTGATATTGATGAAAGGTTGGGTTTTGATGTTCCAATGGGTATTGGTGTTGGTCAAATTGCTTCCGCAAATGGTGTGATGGGTAGAGCGGATATGACAGGAGTAGATGGTAACGCCTATGGTGGGGCGCCAGGAGATTTGGGTATTAGTTATAATTGGCCTACACCAACACCTGATCGTGGCGTACCAAGCCAGATGGGAGGGGCAGGTGCACTAATGTTTGACGGCCATCCCGGACTGCCATCATTTAATACTATTGTGCCAGTTGAACAAATGGCTGAGTTAAAGGCTGCCCACCCAAACTTTGAATTTGCTGAAGATTTAGGCTTTATGGCACCTTATCTGGTTATTGGCCTGGTTAAAGAGCAAGC
>JADGEK010000101.1:1340-14447 GCA_016744395.1 Gammaproteobacteria bacterium
GGTGATATTGCAAATAACTTTAATGTGGCGGCAGTGATAGAGCCAGTGAAAACAATTAATGATGTGCGCAATGAAAGTCGTCAGCGTTTTTTTTCTGATACCAGTGAAATACTGTCCAATATGGATAAAACGGGTTGGGTAAATGGCACCAAAAATAATTTTTGGCATGACCATAAAAATAACATTTTATATGATGGTTCAGTTGAAGGCAGCTTCTTGTACAATAGAAATACTCCAGATGCAACAGGGGGTGTTATTAGTAGTTTGTCTAATTTGGTTGCCGCTGTTCCTAATTTTATTACGGAGATTCCTGGTATAGGCAATTTTACCCCTGGCTTTACAATACTGAACACTGATGGGCTAAATACTTTTTCAGTAACGGCTTCAGTTCGAAATGCACCCAATTATTCTGATATCAAATCAACTAAGCCATTATTTGAAAAAAATCTTGATCTCAAATTTACCGCTCAGGCTGCTGTACTTTCGGATGGCTGGAATGCAGGTGGACGTGAGCATGCTAAAACAGAAGCTGAAGGGCTGGTTCCTACCAGGCTGCTCAGGGAGCCCTTTGATTTTGTCGTAGATATCTTAGCTTTTATTCCTTTTATCCCAGCGGGAGAGTTGCAGTCTCTTGAATGGGGACACATAGATTCTGAAGCAATTCCACCTGAATACATGAGTGATTATGATGAAAATACGAATGCAACGGAATGTAATGGTGATGGTTTCTGTGGTTATTAATAATGATTAAATTTTTTATATTCATCATTTTTTTAATTGTTTTCTTGAGTGCTGGTGCTGCCGAGTGGTCTTTTCCTGCTCCAAAGGGGGCAACGGTTGAATGGGTAACATCGAGTGCACAAGTGAACAATCTGAATATCAAAGCGAGAAAATTTCAAAGCCAACAGGGAATGGAAGCGGTTTTACAATTTTATCGAAATCTCTGGGAAGGTAACTTTGCTGAGATTGATTATGGTCCCTGGCGTTTGATCAGTGCTAAAAATGATGATTTGATGTATACCGTCCAGGTACAAGTAGCCACTGGAGGTAACGGCTCTTTTGGTATCTTGGGTGTGAGTGATATACCCAAGCAAATTTTATCGGATGATTTTCTAAAAGAGTTGGCTAAAAATTTCCCCAAAATGCAGGGTAGCCAAATTGAATCTGATATGAAAATGGATGATCCAGGGAAAAATGGTCAGGTTATCTTACTGACTAATAAATTTTCTATCGCCAGTAACATCAGCTACTACAAAAATTATTATCAAAACCGGGACTGGCAGACCAGAGTCGACCAATCCTCTGGTTTTAGTGCACCGCATACATTAGTATTTGCCAAAGATCGGCAATTAGTTAACCTGGTGATTTCTCGAAGTGGAGGAAAAACGAATGTGGTTGCAAATCTGGTTAAAAAAGGAGTGATCAATTGGTGAATAAAAAAGCAATACAATTCAATCATCGCTTTAAACAACAGGGTCAAAGCATGACCGAGTATGTTGTCGTTTTGACGGCTCTTCTGGGACTCTATACCTTAACACCGATGAAAGACGAAATTAGCAACCTGGAAACAGCGATCAATAATAAGTCTAAAGGCTATGCATATGCTATTTCTTTGTCAGATTACCCAGATGCAGAAAATGTTAATGATTTGATTGACCACTATCCAGCATTGAGTGATCGTCGAGATAAAATACAAGATCAGATAGATACAGTGGAAGATACACGTAAAAGGATTGATGCCCTTTCCAGAGGTGAAATTAACTTGCCTGATGAGTTTAATGCAGGTGGTATGCCAGATATCGATCTGAAAGCGATTTTAAGAAGTTTTATTTAAAATGTACTCACTCAGCTATCAAGGTTGGGGTGGGTACTTTTAGATAAACAATATTAGATTATTATCTTCACTTTAATGTGATGAGTTTAAGAATAGTAATAATAACAATAGGAATATGAATTTTGGGTGCGAAAAAAACAAATCCAGTGTTTCTGCTGGCAGGGGCTGTGTTTTTTGGGGTGATAGCCATTGTAGCGATGATTACCTACATCAATAATAAAGAGGATGAGCTCAGGTTAAGTATAAAGGGACCTAAAGTTGATAAGATAGAGGTTGTCGTGGCGAAAGAAAACCTGCCCAGGGGGGTTAAAATTGGCTATCACAATATGATGACACGAGTCGTTCCCAATGAATTTGTCCACCCCTCCGCAATTACTCTGGTAAACTTTGATCAATATGATGGCAAGGTTTTAACTGAAAACTTACCAGCAGGAAAACCTTTGTTAGCCAGCTTTGTATCCAAGACCTTTCCTAAAGATTTTTCTGACACGATACCCGTAAAAAGAAGAGCCATGACCATTCAGGTTGATGATCTCAACTCCATTGCGGGTTTGATTCGCCCTGGCAACTTTATTGACCTTTTTGCTTTGTTCCCTGGAAAGGAAATTCCTGGAAGCGTTCAGGATGCTGTAATACCCGTATTGCAGAATCTTGAAGTACTGGCTACAGGTGATAGTTCATCCAAAGAACATGAAGAACAACTATTGCTAATGTCTCGTGGTCAGCGAGTTGGCTTAAAAAAATATACCTCACTCACGGTCAATGTGACTCCTAAGCAAGCAGCTCTATTGGCAACTGCTCGGGATAAAGGAGACCTAATTGCCTTGCTGAGAAATCGTAAAGATAAAAGTGGTGCAACCTTTACTTCAGTGGAAGTGGCCGATCTTCTTAATAATGCAGTCACTTTAGCCGATGCAAATAAACTGAGAGATCAACAAAATGGTCTAAAGGGAGCTGTGGTTGCAGAGGAAGGTGATATTTTATTGGCGGATGGAACTGTCCTGAAAAAAGGTGAATACACCGTAGATCGGAATGGCAATATTGTGACCAAAGACGGTAAGGTTATCAATAAGCATAATGTCACCAAGCTCAAAGCGGGTCAGATTGTTACAGGCAATGGTAAGGTTCTTGATGATAAAAATCTTATTGTTAAAAATGGTGTCATTATGACCAAAGACGGTATCATTTTGTCTGGGCGTGGTTTATCAGTCAATGATAATGGTGATTTGGTTGATGAGCATGGCAATGTGGTGGATACCGATGGTTTAAAAGTTTCTTCCGATGGCTCCCTTGTCACGAAGGATGGAATTGTTTTGTCAAGCAAAAAAATGGTTGCTTCCAGTACTGGTGCTACTGTTGCTGAAGAAGGTGATATTTTGCTTTCAGATGGCACGATTTTGAAAAAAGGTGACTATAAGATTGATGAAAACGGCAACATTGTGACTAAAAGCGGAGAAGTTATCGACAAAAATAATGTGACCAAACTGGTTGCAGGCCAGTTAGTGACAAAAGAGGGTATTGTACTGAAGACAGGAAAAAAACCTGATATTGCAGAAGAAGGAGACATTCTTTTAGCAGACGGAACGGTGCTGAAAAAAGGGGATTATACGATTGATAAAAATGGCAATTATATTACCAAAGATGGCAAGGTAATTGAAAAATCTGAAGTCACAAAACTCATAGCAGGACAGGTTATTTCGGGTGGTGGACCAATAGTTGCAGAGGATGGTGATATTCTTTTGGCTGATGGCACAGTATTAAAAAAAGGCTCTTATACAATGGATGAAAATGGTAACTATGTTACGAAGGATGGTCGTGTTATCAATAAAAATGATGTGACACATCTGAGTGCTGGTCAGCTTGTCACAGAAGGTGGCTTGGTGGTTAATCCAGAAGATATTGTTGTAATGGCTGATGGTACAATCATGACTAAAAATGGTGAAATAATATCAGGCCTTAAAGCCGATAAAAAATCCATTGCTAACAGTTTAAGCAGAACAATTGCGCAAAATAGTGATCAACAGGGCATTGAATTCCTTGCAGGTGGTAATAGTAAGGATGGCGTTGCTGAAATTGGTGAACTACCCGTGTTGGAAACTAAATAGAGATGAATATGAAAAAAACTACACAAATTATATTTTTTCTAATGGGACTGGTTTTATGTCAGTCACTAATGGCAGGCAAAAATAATTACTTTATGTTCGTTGGTGAAGTTAAAATTTATCAAATTGATGAACCCGTTGAGCGTGTGGCGGTGGGTAATGGAAAGTTACTCAGTACTTCAATTACAGAAACAGGGCAATTGATTTTAATTGCGGAATCCAAGGGTGACACCAATATTCATATTTGGATGAAAAATGGTAATGAGCATCGCCTTAAGGTCTATGTTTCTGAAAAAGATACCAAACGAGTATCTTCAGAATTACGAAAAGCACTTTCTTCTGTTAAAAATTTGAAAATAAGGCAGGTGGGTGATTTTATTGTCTTAGAAGGTAAAGTTGAAAAAAAATATCAAGCCAGCATAGAAGAAGTAGGAAAAAAATACAATAGTATTATAAACCTGGTTGAATACGGAGATTTTCTTGGTGTTAATTTTGAAGAATTACAATCTGCCTTAAAAATGGTACCAGGTCTTTCTGTGAGACGTTTGGGTGATCGTATCCTCTTAGAAGGCGATGTGGATGAAAAATATAAAAATATTATTTCAGCGGTGCTATCTGCTTTTGGAAATGACAGTATTTTGAATATGACCCATATTCCCACAGTGATAAAAAATAAAATGATTTATATGAATGTGAAAATTACTGAATTCTCAAATAATGATTTGGATCAGCTGGGGATTGACTGGAGTTCTGATATTGCTGGTCCTTTTGCTGGTACTGTTCGTGGTAATAAGGTAACTGGGGGAGACACTGGTTTTGGTAGTCGAATTCCAGTTGATATGGCTAAAGGTGGCTACTTTGGTATTGCAACCGAGATTACTTCCCGTATTAATCTTCTGGTTTCAAGTGGTGCTGCCGTATTATTGGCTGAGCCGCGCTTAAGCGCGGCCAGTGGTGGTGAAGCAGAATTTTTGGCGGGTGGTGAATTACCGATTCCTTTTACCAATGCTGATGGCTCAATATCTGTTGAATTTAAAGAATATGGCATTATTTTAAAAATAAATCCTATTGCGGATGATATGGGGAATATTAGTGCTCATGTTGAAACTGAAGTGAGCTCTGTGGATAAATCTGTTTCAGTTAATGGTGTTCCTGGTTTTAAAACCAGAAAAACTTATACCGATGTCCGTATGCGCAATAATCAGACTTTAGTGCTTTCTGGGTTAATTAGCAATGAAGTTGCAAAAGATAAAAATGGTTTGCCCATATTAGGCAATGCCTTTGATGGCATTCCTATTTTAGGTCATTTGTTTCAATCAGATAGTTTCCGTAACAACCAATCTCAATTAGTCATTTTTGTTACCCCCGAAATTTATGATGCAGATTCTGAAATAAATAAAGCTGAAATTGAACGTCAAAAAGCAATGATTGCCAGCTTTAAATCCCAAACAGGCTTGAAAGAGATTATTGACTAGGAATTAATTGATGTTTGAAATTTTAATCGAAACAAATAGTGGAAAGCCTGTTAATAAAACACGTTGTTTAATTAATAACTGTACTATAGGCAAGTCCAGAGAAAATTTAGTTGTTCTAAGAGGCTGGAAAATTGCTCAACTCCATGCTGAAATTAAACTGAACCCTGAAGGGTTATTTGTGAAGGATGTCAGCAATGGGAATGGCATTAAAATTAATGGTCAAACAGTTCATCAATACGGTCCTTTCACAGAAAAAGATGAATTGAATATTGGTGCTTACGTTATAAGGTTTACTATTGATAAGGATGAAATTGTTGATGATAAAAATGAAATAGAAAATTCTGAAGAAATACTCTCACAAACAGCTGGTCCGGATCAGCTAAAAATCAATAAAGAAAATATTAAATGGCGAAGACAGGTACATGGTGAACTGTTGACCATGATGGATATTCGCCGTACTGATGTCGGTGATATGAATGATGCAGAACTTCGAAAAAGTGTATCAAAATATATTGACCAAATTATTGAAGGCATGTCTGCCAGTATCCCTGATCACATAATCAAAGATAAGCTGGCTAAAGAAGTTCTGAATGAAGCAGTTGGCCTTGGGCCATTAGAAGATTTGTTGTCAGAAGATGATATTTCTGAAATTATGGTTAATAATTTTGATGATATCTATGTAGAAAAGCTAGGAAAACTGGTCAAAACAAATGTGACCTTCAGTGATGATAATGCTGTACTTTCAGCCATTGAAAGGATTGTATCACCATTAGGAAGACGAATTGATGAAAGTTCACCAATGGTCGATGCTCGACTCAAAGATGGCTCGAGGGTTAATGCCATCATCCCACCTCTGGCATTACGTGGCCCCTGTATCACTATTCGTAAATTTGCCAAAGAAAAATTAACGGGTGATGATTTAATTGGCTTTAATTCTATTAATAGTAATATGGTAAAATTTTTAAAAAAAACAGTAGAAGAGCGTTGCAATATTGTGATTTCAGGTGGTACAGGTTCAGGTAAAACGACGTTACTGAATGTGATGTCAAATTTTATTCCACATAGCGAACGCGTCGTTACTGTGGAAGATGCAGCAGAACTCAAGCTTAACCAGCCTCATCTTGTCTCGCTGGAAGCCAGACCTCCCAATCTGGAAGGTAAGGGAGCTGTACCTATCCGTGAATTGGTGAAAAACTGCTTGCGTATGCGTCCAGATCGTATTGTCGTTGGTGAGTGTCGAGGGGGAGAAGCTCTGGATATGCTACAGGCGATGAATACTGGTCATGATGGTTCGCTAACAACTGCTCATGCAAATTCCCCTCGTGATGTGTTATCGCGTCTTGAAGTCATGGTCATGATGTCTGGTATGGAATTACCTATGTCTGCTATACGAGAACAAATCGGCTCTGCAGTTGATATTGTTGTGCAACAGACTCGCTTTGCTGATGGTAGTCGAAAGATCACTCATATTTCTGAAATAACGGGTGTTGAAAGTGGCAAGATATCATTGCAAGATATTTTTTTATACAAACAATCGGGCTATGATGAAAATGGCAATGTCACAGGAAAATTTGTAGCGACTGGCTTGATCCCATATTTTTATGAGACTCTTTCTGAGCGTGGAATTGATGTTGATATGAGCTTATTTAAAAACGGAGATTCTTAAAAGTGATTTGGATTCTGGCTCTCGTATGCAGTTCAATCTCAGCTATGTTGTTTGCTTATGTCACAATAAGTCGGTCCCGGCAATATTTTGATGAGTATAAAAGTACCTTTGAAGAGTCTGCCGATATGAATATGGCAGATATGTTTATGTTTATTGATCCTTCCCAATTGTTTCTGTATAACCTGGGCATATTGGTTGTTATGCCACTTGTATTTTTTGTACTCACTGGAGATATGCTTATTACTGGAGGGGCCTTTATTTTCTTTTTAATTTTACCTCCTCTGATATATAAATCCATGCGTAATAAACGCTTAAAAAAATTTGAGACACAGTTGCCTGATGCATTAGTCATGATTACAGGTGCTTTAAAAGCTGGTGCAAGTTTAAATATGGCTTTACAGTCACTAATTAAAGAACAGCCTGCACCCATGAATCAGGAAATGGCACTATTGGTTCGCCAGCAAAGATTAGGTATTGATTTTGATGCATCACTTGATGTTTTAGAAGAAAGAGTTCCTATACAGAGTGTCAATATGCTGGTCTCAGCACTAAAAATTTCTCGTGAAATTGGTGGTAATCTTGCTGAGACACTGGAGACTCTGGCGGAAACATTACGTCGTAAAACCACCATGGAAGGAAAAATTGATAGTCTGACGTCACAGGGAAGAATGCAGGGGATTGTGATGTCAGGTCTACCGATAGCAATTGGTATTATGCTGTCTTTCATTGAACCTGAAAATATGGCTAAGCTGTATACCACACCAACAGGCTGGGCAGTAATGGTGGTTATTATTGTGATGGAAATTCTAGGCTACTTCTTTATAAAAAAAATAACAACGATAGATGTTTAAATATGAATAGTATAATTTTTTATATTGCTGCTTTAAGTATAGGAATCTGTGTTTTTTTATTTGCATGGGCGAGTATTCTGTCTAGTCCTGAAAAAGCAGATGATAACCGTGATTTTATGGATCCATTACCTCGACTATTAAAAATTGTTTGGGGGCCTGTCAAAATGATTGAATATTATATCGCCTCAAATTTACCGTTTGAATATCTTGATGCGATCGAACAAAAATTACAGAAGTCTGGTGTTAGCTATGTCGTCTCAGCTGAGGAATTTTTCTCAATTCGTGTTGTGGGTTCACTGATTTCACTATTACTCAGCATCTATGTCATGATGGTGATGGATATCTTTGAGCCAGTATTTTTCTTGATTGCGCCCATTCTGGCCTTTTTTTTCCCATTACTTTGGCTCAGTGACACTAAAAAGCGCAGACACAAACAGGTGATTAGAGATTTACCTGTATTCCTTGATTTTATTACTATGGCAGTAGAAGCTGGTTTGAATTTGACTGGAGCGTTACAACAAAGTGTGGAAAAAGGTCCCAAAGGTCCTTTGAGAAATGAATTTTCCATTATTTTACGTGACCTGCGTTATGGTTTAACTCGGTCTGAAGCGCTTATTCGTATGGGGACACGATTGGATGTGCCAGATGTCTCAAATTTTGTTAATGCTATGACACAATCTGAAAAGATGGGTTCCAGTATGGCCTCAACCTTGAGGATTCAATCTGAACAAAGGCGAAATGAGCGTTTTCAGCGTGCGGAAAAAATGGCAATGGAAGCACCGGTTAAATTGGTATTTCCTCTCATCGTTTTTATCTTTCCAGTGACCTTTATTATTTTGGGTTTTCCAATTGTAATGAAATTTATGAGTGAAGGTATGTTTTGATCACTTGTCGTTTGTTTGATCATTCAACGAAGCAAATGTTATTGAGTCAGGTTTGTTTGACAGAAACTGCTATGGAACGAATGAAAGGTTTGTTAGGCACAAAAAACTTAAACCAAAGAAATGGATTACTCATACATCCTTGTAATTCAGTGCATACATTTTTTATGAAATATGACATTGATGTTATCTATTTAGATAAAAATAATGTAATAAAAAAAATAGTTCCTCATCTTAAGCCCTGGAAATTTTCATTGTGTTTTATAAGTAAAACAACATTGGAATTGGCTGCAGGTGTGGCTGAAGTATTAAATTTAAAAATTGGACAAAAGCTTACATGGCACAACGATTAATTAGTATAGTTATTATTTTGTTATTGAGTGGTTGTCAGACCATTTCCCAAAATAATTCCAACTTGAAGGGTACAGGGAATACCTTGGCTGAAGATGAGAATATTGCCAGAATAGCTTATGCAAATGGTGATTATGAGGTAGCAGAGCGGGCTTATAGGAGATTGACTGTTGATATGCCCAGTGATGCGTTAAGTTGGTATAAGCTTGGTAATATCTATGCCCGCAAGAACAATCCCAGTGAGGCTCAAAAAGCATATAAGGAAGCTTTATTGAGAGACCCAGAAAATGCCAAAATTTGGCACAATTTGGGTATTGTTCAATTAAGAGAGGCAACACTCAGTTTTTTAAATGTGAAACACAACTCTGAGTCAGGTTCACCACTCAATGCTCATGCAAAAAAACTTTTATTACTGTTTGATGAAGTCATTGAAACAGGTCAAAAAAAATAATGCGTCCTTTCTTGAAGTCTGCTAGCAAAGATACTCGTGCATTTTTTGGACACAAGCCATGTGTTGTGTCTCAGTATCAAAATGGTCAAAGCATGGTTGAGTTTCTTATTATCTTTCCGATATTAGCTTTATTAACTTTAGGGTTGTTTCAACTGGCTCTTATTTACAATGCTAAAACGACCCTAAATTACGCTGTTTTTAATGCTGCCCGTGCAGGTGCTGTTAATAAGGCAGAAAAAATTATGATTGATCTTGCCCTATATCGTGGCTTGGCACCTTTGTTTACTTCAATCGATGGTAACATTAGCGATGTCCAGGAGTTACAAATAGGCAGAGATAAAATTCGTGAAATTCATGAACATGGCTACATTTGTATCGAGCGCTTAAGTCCAAGTGATAGTGCATTTAATGATTATGGTAAAGGAGATGATGGTGCGATACCAAACAATAATTTAATGTATCGTACCGCGCAAATTGGTAGTAGTGGTGTTTCTATACAGGATGCTAATTTACTGAAACTTAGAGTGACTTATTGCCACAAAATGATAGTCCCTTTTTTTGGACGAATCATAAAAAAAATGTCTAATGGCTCTGACCCTGATGGCATTAGCATTGCACCAGCAGGTAACTTTCAAAAAAATTGTTACAATAATGAAAGGATTCCTATTGTTTCTCAAGCCATTGTAAGAATGCAATCTGATGCAATAAATGATCTTTTTCCTGCCAGTTGTAAATAACAGAATAATTAATGTCTTGATACAAAAACTATAGCCAGTTAAATTTCTTCAGGAGTATGTGAATCACATGTACGATATTTCGAGTATCTCATTGTTTTCAGGTTTATCTATTGATGAACAGGAAGCAATTTCAAACGTTATGGTTGCCAAAATTTACCCCCGCGGGAGTTTGGTTATTCAGGAGGGTGAGTTGTCAAATACTTTCTTTATTCTGGTTACGGGTGAAGTGGAAGTGTTTATCAGTAATAGTAGTGGTGACAAGTATGTATTAAATGTTCTTGGTAATGATAGTTTTTTAGGCGAATTGGCTTTCCTTGATGAAGAAAAGCGCACTGCATCTGTAATGACTTTAAAAGAAACTTATTTTCTAACAATAAGTAGAGATGACTTTACAAAAATTTTAAATGATTATCCAGAAATTTATACTGATTTAGTAAAAAATCTCGTTAATATGGTCAGGAAATTAAATAATGTTATACGATCACTGGCTATGAAAGATACTTATGGCAGTTTAAGAAGTTTCCTTATAGAAAGAAGTGATATGCTCAGTTTTAGAAAAAAAGCACCAAGGCTAACGCCTGAATTCGTTGCAGAACAGATAGGAAGCTCTAAAGATATTGTTGTTCGTCTGTTAAATAAATTGGAGGCAGGTAATTATATTAGTGTTGATAATGATGTTCTTTTTGTATTAAGAACATTACCAGAAAAACTTCAGTAAGAATGTTTTATTAGTATTTATTTTTCACGATGGGTTTGGGTTTAATGAAATCAAAAATAAAAAAAAGAACCTTTAAAATTGATATTGTTGTTGTTTTTAGCCTTTTACTAATGATAACTTTTAGTACTATTATTGGCTTTACATTTTTTAAGAATCGACAATCTACCTTAGACCTAGTTGCTACCAATTTTGAAAAATCTGCACTCACAGTTATTGATAAAACCATTGGTTATATGAGAGCTGCTCAGGTACTTTCAGAACTGTCTGTAATCATGTTTGAAGACCCAAAAATGGAATTAAAATTGAATTCCAGAGTTGAACAATACTTGCTTGAGGTTGTGCAACTACAAAGCCAAATTGGCCTTTTTTATTATGGTAATGAAAAAGGTGATTTTATGCAGGCCAGCAATTTTAATAATGAAATTATCACCAAGCATATGGATCGTTCTGGAGGCATGGTAGGAACGGATTTCAAATATCTCGACAAAGATTTAAAACTGATTAAACAAACACATAAATTAGAGGACTATGATCACAGATTAAGACCCTGGTATAAAGGTGCAAAGGAAATGGGCAAGACCTACTGGACTGATTCTTACATCTTTTTTGAAAGCGGTAAGCCTGGAATCACTGTTGCGTCTCCAGTTTATAATAACGATAAAAGTTTTAAAGGTGTGGTTGCTGCAGATATCACCCTTGGAGGGCTTTCTAAAATTCTAAAAAATATGGATTTCAGTCCAAATGGAATCTCTTTTATTATTGATGAATCAGGAAGGTTTGTGGCTTTTCCTGATGCGAATAAAATGATGTCTTATGAAGATGGTCATCTCAGAAGATTAAGCCCGCATGAGTTGGAACTTCCCTATTTGACAAAAGCGGTGAGGCAATATGAGGATAAAAAAGAAACCTTGTTTTTTTTAGAGTCAGAAGGAAAAAAATACATCACATATTTCTCCTCTTTTCCAGATGACTTTGGAAAAAAATGGTATATGGGAATTATAGCACCAGAAGATGATTTTTTGGGTTCATTAAAACAAACGATGTTTCTATCATTTGTTCTTTCACTAATAATTCTTGTTATTTCTATTGGAATTGGAATTATTTTAGCACGTAAACTTTCAAAACCAATTGAAAGCTTAACACAGAATGTACTTAAAATTAAGAATTTTGAACTGGAATCAAAAAATCCAATCCATTCACCCATTCGTGAAATTAGTCAGATGAGTAATGCCATTGAAGCTATGAAGTCAGGGCTTAAGGCTTTTCAACTTTATGTTCCTTCTACTTTGGTTAAACAACTTCTTGATTCTGGAGAGGATGTTTCGATTGGTGGAAGGGATCGGGAGCTTAGCATTTTCTTCTCTGATATTGTTGGTTTTACGACTATTTCAGAAAACCTACCACCTCAGGAATTAATCACTCAACTTTCTGAATACTTTGATCGGGTTTGTGGGATTATTGCAGAAGAAAAAGGAACTCTGGACAAGTATATTGGTGATGCAGTAATGGCTTTTTGGGGGGCTCCGATTATTAATGATGAACATGCCGTTTTAACCTGTAAAGCGGCTTTAAGGTGTAAAAAAGCCATCAAACAATTAAATGATGAATGGTTAAGCAATGGGAAAAGACCTTTTTATACCAGAATGGGGATTGCAACTGGCCATGTTATTGTTGGCAATATGGGCTCCAAAGAACGTATGAATTATACTGTTATCGGAGATACGGTCAATTTGTCTTCAAGGCTGGAAGGTGTGAACACTTTTTATGGCACAGAAATTATAATAGCCCAATCAACTTACCGATATGTTCAAAATCATTTTGTCTGTCGTATACTGGATCAAATTGCAGTAAAAGGAAAAACACAAAGTGAAGTTATTTATGAATTACTGATAGAAAAAGGGGCTGATGGATCAGAAGAGCAAGAGTATCTATCAAGAAAATTCAAACAGGCCTATGATTTATATGAGAATAGGGAATGGTTAAAGGCAAAAGAGCTCTTGAAACAAATCCTGGAAACTTTTCCTCATGATAAAGTTTCAAA
>JADGEK010000016.1 GCA_016744395.1 Gammaproteobacteria bacterium
CCATGTTATCAAAAAAGTGCTTTGTTAATTTTATGAGCAATATCTCTCATATTCACTAAATAGTCCAGTGCTAAGGGATCAAGAACTAACAGCTCTGCATTAACTGACTTGGCAATCGTTCCAGGTATCACTTGGTTAAACTGCTTTTCAATGAGTATATAAGCTACATTTTCTTTTTGAATGCTTTTTATAACTTTTGCAATCTGTTTCGCTGAAGGCTCTTTACCTTCGACTTCAATCGAAATCTGAGCAAGATTATATTGGCGTGCAAAATAAGAAAAGGCGGGGTGAAATGTGATAAAACGATGTTTATCATTGTCTTTAAACTGATGAACCATATCATCATGTAAAGCTTTAATTTTAACTGATAAGGCATTGTAATTGAATACAAATAATTCTTTTTCCTCAGGTAAAATCTGTATAAGGCTTTGAAGTACAAGTCTGGCTTGTTGTAAATAAAGGACAGGTGATAACCAGGTGTGAGGATCCATTGCTTCATGCTGACCATGGCCATGAGCATGATGTTCAGATTGATTTTCAATTAACTCAGTTAATGACGCCTGAGTGTTAACAATTGAAATTCCTTCATTCAGGGAGGCAACACGATCAATCCAAACCTGCTCAAAGGGTAAGCCAATGGTATAGTAAACATCCGACTTTGAATAAAGTGACATAATTTTAGGAGATGGCTCAAAGGTTTCTGGCGATTGCCCTGGTTTCACCATGACATTGACATTGACATGCTTCCCACCAATCTGCTCAACAAGATATTGTTGAGGTAAGATAGACACAAAGACTTCAATTACTGCAGAATGAACCATCGGTGGAAATAAAACCAGGCCAAGTAAAGTAAACGTTCCAAGATAATGATTCAGAACTCTTTTTAACATAATATTTTAAACCCTTTCTGCAACTTCAAAAATAAAACAAAATAATAAATATATTACAACATCTTAAAGAATATATCTAAGCTAAATTCTAATATGATAATATCATTATTATTTCTAATTATTGATATTATTTCTAGGAGAGACAAGAAGTTGAGGATCAACACGCCGTTTAAATAAATTCATTCGCCAGTCAAGATGAGCACCAGTCACTCGCCCTGTCGCTCCCACTTTTGCAATTAAATCACCCTGCTTGACCCTCTCTCCTGTCTTAACCAATAATTGACTAAGATGCAAAAAAGTAGAAGAGAGTCCATGCCCATGATCTAAAATAATAGTTCCACCTGAATAAAACATATCCGAATGAGCCAGAGTAACAATACCTGATGCGGGGGCAACCACATTGCTACCAAGTGGTGCAGCTACATCAACACCAAAATGAGGTTGTTTTGGTTGACCATTGAGAATGCGTTGACTGCCATAAACACCACTGATTGGCCCTTTGGCAGGCCAAATAAAATGTTCCATAAAATCTAAACGGGCATCATTGCGTTTGCGAGCTTGAGCAACCTGTGCCCCCTCTTTTTTAATTCTGTCTAAAACATCTGATCTTCCAGGTGAGACTTTTGACTTTGCTAAGCCATTAATACGTTGGACTTTATACTCTCTCATTTTAACAATGATATTTTTTGAATGCGTAATTCCATCAGGTGTGGTCACTTGTAAACTGACTATTTCTGGCTCATCACGATTAAAGCCAATGACAAAACTGCCTGATGAAGAAAGCCTAATAATCTGATTGTCAAAAATAATTTGACTGCCAGGCACAGTCTTGCCAAAAACAACACCACCCTGAATAAATTGACCACTCAAGCTGATATCATTAGTGACCTTTTGAATTTCAGCATGAATTATTGAAGAAAAGAAATAAAAGCAAAGCGCGATTATTAAAAGAACATGATGAGAGAAAAAATAAGGAGAGATAAACTTTTTTTTCACTGCTTAGCCTGTATTGACTTTATTTAGTACTTTTTTAATATAAGTAAAGTCGATTAAATGGATTAATTATTGCAGGCTTAATTGTATACTATTTTTACTTTTTCGATAAGTAATATTCCAGTGAAATTGTAGTAGAGAAAGACAATAAATTCATATTCATCAGTCAGAGACGTTGCACACAACGTTTCTGCTGATGAGAAAAAAATTCTTTAGGTAACAAATTTACCTTCACGCAATCTTTGAGCTTCCATAATCTCTATTTCATGTGCACCAGAATAAACGACTTTGCTATTAGGGACAAAGTCAAGGTTTGAATCCAAACGTTCATAAGGCACACTGTTCAAAATGGTTTTCATTGCATTAAGACGAGCCTGATGTTTGTCATTCGAACGTATAATAGTCCATGGAGCGGCAGCAGTATGAGTTTTTTTCAACATCTCATATTTCACATTGGTAAAATCATCCCATCTTTCCTGAGCCTGGACATCCACTTCTGATAACTTCCACTGTCTTAAAGGATCTGTTTTTCTGCGCTTGAACCGACGGGCTTGTTCCTGTCGAGTAACACTAAAATAAAGCTTAACTAAAATTGTGCCTTGTCTCACCAAATCTTTTTCAAAACCAGTGACACCCTTCATAAAGTTTTTATATTCCTGATCAGAGCAAAAACCAAACACAGGCTCAACCATCGAACGATTATACCAACTACGATCAAAAAGTACCTGTTCACCACCTGCTGGGAGATGATTAATGTATTTTTGAAAAAACCATTGAGTTTTTTGCTCTTCTGTCGGTTTACCTAAGGCAACAATACGATAATGTTTTTCATTCATGTATCGTGTTACACGACGAATGGTACCACCTTTACCTGAAGCATCACGACCTTCGAACAAAATAATCATGCGTTTACCCGTTTCTTCAAGGTATTTTTGCATCTTAATGAGTTCTGCTTGATACGGTTTTAATGACTGCTCAAGTTTATATTTTTTAAGTGCTTTTGAATTGCCTTTTTTAAGATTGACATTATCAATTTTAAGCTGCTGATTTTCATTTATCAGCTCTTCTAGCTTGGTGTTGGTATGAGTTTCAGTTTCAGTTTCGATTTCAGTTTCAGTCATGGTAAACAGTATCTCCTTCATATTTTTTATTAAACAAATACTAACATATTCATATCTTAACAACATTGACATACATTAGTAAAAACAATCTTACTCAGATTATTCTTACAAAAAAAAAGAGTCATATAGACTAAGATGTTATACTTTATTTCATCGATTTATAAATTTAGGAAAATTCTATGTCTCATGGTGGCCATTTAGTCAACCTTCTCATTGATAAAGACAAATCAGATAGCTTAAAACTGGAATCTGAACACTTTTTGTCTATTACATTAAGTAAGCGCCAGCTGTGTGACTTAGAAATGCTGATCAATGGCGCCATGTCACCATTGACGGGGTACATGGATAAAGAAACCTATGATTCCGTCATTCAGTCCACAAGGCTACCTAACAAGCTATTATGGCCCATGCCTATTGTACTGGATATCGATGCAGAATTTGCCCGGAAATTAAATTCTGGTGATAAAATTGCCTTACGAGATACCGAAGGTTTTATGCCTGCAGTCTTAACGGTATCTGATGTTTGGCAGGCAGACAAAAAAATTGAGGCTGAATCCATTTATGGGACTCACTCAGAACTCCATCCAGGTGTTGATTATTTAATGAATCAATGCCAATCACATTATGTTGGCGGCCACATCGAAGGGACAGAGGAACCTTCACATTTTGATTTTGAGCATCTTTGGTCATCACCTGCAGAACTTAGAGAACTCTTCAAAAAAAGGGGCTGGAGAAACGTACTTGCATTTCAAACCAGTCAACCAATGCATCAAGTTCATCAAAAAATCACATTAGAGGCTGCCCGTAAAGCCAATGCCCATATTTTAATACACCCGACTGTTGGTATCACCAAGCCTGGTGATTTAGATTATTATGCACGTGTGCATTGCTATCAGGCAATACAAAAATATTACCCTAATAATATGGCTGTAATGTCTTTACTGCCAATGGCCATGAGAATGGCGGGTCCCAAAGAATCTTTATGGCACGCCATCATAAATAAAAATTATGGGTGCTCACATATTCTTATTGGTCCAGAGCACGCTTCTCCCCCAGATACAGAAACAACAGGAGCTCTGAATAGTAGTTCAAAAAATAGTGGACATCTAACCGCTGAAAAATTTTATGCCCATTCTGCTGCCCAACAGTATGTTATCGAACATGAAGATGAGCTTGGGATCAAAGTCATTGCTACAGAAGAAACTCGCTATGTCCCTGAAAGAAAATCATTTCTCCCTATTTCAGAAATAAAAAATCAAAATCTGAGTAGCGATATGCTGTCAGTTCAAGAAGTAAAATACCGTCTGCAAAACAATAAAATCATTCCAGACTGGTTTAGCTACCCTGAAGTCTTAAAAGCATTAAGTCATGCATACCCTTCTCGCTGTAAACAAGGTTTTACACTGTTTTTTACTGGACTTTCAGGCTCAGGAAAATCCACATTAGCCAAAATTATTTATGCGAAAATGATTGAATTAGGTGCCCGTCCAGTCACATTGTTAGATGGTGATATTGTGCGTCATAATTTATCCAGCGAGCTCGGGTTTTCCAGAAATGATCGAAACATCAATGTCCGACGTATCAGTTTTGTAGCCAATGAAATCACTAAAAATGGTGGTATTGCAATTTGTGCACCCATTGCCCCCTATACAGAAATGCGTAGAAATGCTCGTTCGTTAATAGAGCAATACGGTGCCTTCATTGAAATCCATGTTGCCACATCACTAGAAGTATGTGAATCAAGAGATCGTAAAGGTTTGTATGCAAAAGCCAGAAAAGGAATCATACCTGAGTTTACGGGTATCAGTGATCCCTATGATACACCTGAAAATCCTGAGCTTAGAATTGATACTAATAATTTTTCTCCAATGGAAGCTGCCCAGGAAATCTATCTCTATTTATTCCGTGAAGGCTATATAGAAACTTCTGAGAACTGTGCTTCTCTTTGAGTGTGGTTAATATAATATAAATATTGGACAGTAAATGACAACATATGATGTATTTAATGGTGATGCAGATGGTATCTGCGCATTATTACAACTAAGACATACCTTCCCATGTGATTCAACTTTAATTACTGGAATTAAAAGAGATATAAAATTACTAGAGAAAGTGACTGCACAAGCAGGTGATCAAATTAATGTACTCGATGTTTCTCTCGATAAAAATCGCACTGAGCTCTTAAGAAATTTACATAATGGCGCAGAAATTCTTTATATGGATCATCATTTTTGTGGTGAAATTCCTGATAATATCAACCTAACAACATTAATAGACACGCAGCCTGATGTTTGCACCAGCTTATTAATGAATCAATATTTAACTTCCATTCAGTATGAAGAACAATCGCCATTATGGGCGATTACGGCTGCCTTTGGTGATAATTTAAATCAAGCTGCCGAAACATTGGCACAAGCACATGCCATTAAAGAAGGTGATTATCTGAAGTTAAAGTCATTGGGTATCTATATTAACTATAATGGCTATGGTGCTGATATCAATGATTTGCACTTTGCTCCTGATGATCTTTATAGAAAATTACTCCCATACCACAATCCTCTCGATTTTATTCACGATGGTGATTCCGTTTTTCAACAATTAAAAACAGGTTATGATGAAGATAACGCCCATGTTTCTAATTTAAAAGCAGAACATAAATCAGATAATGTGGCGCTGTATATTCTGCCAAATCAAAGCTGGGCCAGACGCATTAGCGGTGTTTTCAGTAATGATCTCGTCTATCAATTCCCAAATCGTGCGCATGCCGTATTGACTGAAAATAGTCAGGGTGGTTATTTAATCAGTGTACGCGCACCATTAAATAATAAAACAGGTGCAGATGATCTGTGTTGTCAATTTGAAAGCGGTGGTGGTCGCAAAGCAGCTGCAGGTATAAATCATTTACCTAAATCTGAATTACAGCACTTTATTGATAAGTTTTCAGAACAGTTCAAAAACTAACATTGATTTCAGTCATTGTGTAGAAACAAGGTATGGCTTGTCTCTACAATCTTAAAATAAGACTCAATTAGAAGCATGAAACTATTATAAATCCTCATTCAGTTTTAAGAAAAATCATCATCGATATTAATTTTTGTTAATAAATCCCCTAATGAATTACTCGTATCACCAAGACCAGTATAACTAATCCCCTCTAGTACGACCGAATGTCCCGTTTGAACACCAGAATCATCCAGTACATTAATTTTTACATTATCAGAGCCATCATCTTCAACACTGAGATGACTTAATAAATGGGGAGCATCAGATTGTAGTAGATCAGATAAAACAAGGACGTCACCATCCGCCTGATTATAGTCAGAAATAGTATCCGAACCAGCGGAAGAAACGAAGCGATCGATTCCTGAACCACCTGTCATATAATCATCACCTGTACCCGCATAAAGAAGATCATCACCATCAAGGCCACTAAGGATATCATTGCCTGACAAACCAACCAGGCTATCATTAGC
Organism: Gammaproteobacteria bacterium; assembly: GCA_016744395.1. Classification (GTDB taxonomy): domain Bacteria; phylum Pseudomonadota; class Gammaproteobacteria; order GRL18; family GRL18; genus GRL18. The sequence continues at coordinate 6,478 of JADGEK010000016.1, forward strand.
ATTCGTGCCCGTTAGTGTATTATCTGGTGAAGGATCGGGGGAAATAGCAACATTGAAGTCACCAGTGACTATCGAAGAAACATTATTATTATCTGTTTCAACCGTCCAGCCTTCAATATGAACTGAACCATTAAAGCTTTCCTGTACAAATGCTAAATTATTAATTTCAGAGGATGGTAGCTCTGAAAGCGTATAAACATCATTCACCTGATCATAATTAATTGTATTCGTAGAGATAAAATCACCATTGAGCTTGAATACAGCACCCGCTCCCAGGCCATCTAAAGTCAAAGAAATCGTTTCTGAGCCATCCAGATCACCCATCATTGCATTGAGATTAACAGGAATATCATCACCTTCCACACCAAATGTATTGGTCGGGCTGATACTTAATCCATCTGCCAGTGCAAGAACATCAAGCTGGACATTATAGTTAAAGCTATCCGTGACAGCCCCATCGGCAACAATAACCGTTAGTGCAATATTGTTAAACTGACCACTGTTATTCAGTTCAGGCTTGAACCAAATTTTAGGTAAAGTACCATCTGCATTGACATCAATATTCCAGGTATTAGTCGTTCCATCACCTCCTGCATTTTTTGCAGCACTCAGATTGTTGACATCAGCGCCAATATAGACAAGCATACCGACAGGTACATCTTTAAGCAAAGCAGCTATGGCATCTTCAGATGGATCCAGGAGATTTCCTGTAAAGTTCATGGCAATATAAGAATCTTCATTACCACTTGCGGTCAATATTGTGCTATCTGGTATGTTATATCCATCAACAACAGGCATCACTTCAAATATAATTTCATTCGTAACTGATTCAGTATTAACAGCATTAAGTTCCTGAGATTCAATACTATATTGCAGCCTGACATCACCACTAAAATCTGCACCAGGAATGAATTGTAAATTAGCTAAATCCGCAACGGGGACTGACCAGGTTTGAGTTCCAGCATCAAAAGGATATGAGCTACCATCTGATTTTTGTAATACGCCCACCCCATCAATAAGCTGAACAGACACATTATTTTGAACCAGAGCATATTGACCTGGGTTTGGGTAAGTCGGACTATTGTCAATAGACTCATAATCAATATTGATTAAAATGCGACCATCTTCCAGTGCCTCAGTGGCTATATTTCCCGCTTCATTTTCAAAACTAAGTGTTTCTGACGCTTCTGGTAAATCAGTCACAGGTGTTATATGAATGCTTGATCCTGGTACAGGCACAGTGTATGAAAAGCTGTCACCACTCTCTTCTGAGGAAGTAATATTGAATAGGATATTATCCAGAGAAGTTCCTTTATTATTATCATTAAAATTCTCTGGAAAAATAATTTGTGCATTCATACTCGAAGCAATCCAAAAGGTATCTCCATTGGAATCCACTTCGGTTATAGCACCACTCACGGTGGTACCTGGTGGCAAACCATGAATATTAATAGAAAGTAATTCCGTTGTATCAATTTGCTGTGCCTCTATTATATCTGAAATTAATACTGGGTTGTCTTCAATAATGTTGATTGGATCTTTGGCACTGGGTACAGTAACAAAATCATCAGGACCATTATCAGTCATTGCAGAATCAGGTGAATTTGGACTCACAGTATCACTATAACCAAGATACAACAAATAAGGATCAGAGCTTGCTGAATCACCACCACGATGCTCAATATTGGAACCATTCACTTCAATAACAAATCGATCACTATTATCAACAAAGCTATCGGGACCTACTATAAACGTAATTTCCTGAGTTGATACACCATTAGCAGTACTACCGCTTCCAGAAGGCTCATTAAAATTCAGATACCAGATTCCCGTATCAGTGCCATTACCTGTCTGACCACCTTCAACGTCACCTGCATAGATAGCATCTTTAATATACATACCATCAGGGACACCACTGATGCGAAACTGGTTTGCAGTTTCTGAACCATCCAGATCTTTTGATGACAACTCCAATGTAAAAGTATATTCATTATCTTGATTGGCTGTACTTTCAATGGCAATATAGTCAGTGCCATTATCATCAAAAGTGATGAGATTATTAGTATCTATATCAAGAACAGGCTTATCTGCGATAGCATGAACACTCACAGTGTATGACGTATTACTACTCATTGTGACTGCAGGCGACACAGAACCATCATTAGAAGGATCCGTTATTTCGTAGCGGACTGTGAGGTTGAAGGCACCCAAAATATCAGGTGTCCCCGCCTGTGGCATGTCTGAATCTTCTGGCAGACGTATATAAATATTATTAATTGCATTAGCATCCGTCAACTTAATAAAACCATCAGCATCTGCTATCAAGACCTGACCATTTTGATCTTCTAATTGAGCACCTGAAGGAACACTATTACTATCAATCCATACGGCCGAAAGGAATTCATTATTATCACTATGTTGATCAAGAGTAAAGTTAAGCCTGGTGACAACATCTTCGTTCATTTCTTCACTGACAATGAGTGTTGCTTCTGTTGCAGGAGTGATTAGTACACTGACATTTTGTATCTCGGAGTGTGTATCACCGTCATCTTCAGTAGTAACATAACTTACCTTGAAGGCTAACTCACCGCTATAATTAGCAGATGGACTGATTTGAATATTTTGTAGATCTGTTTTATCAAAAATCCACTGCCGATCAAGTCCTGTGCCACCCATAAATTGAGCCCCCAGCACGTCAAAACCATCTGGCAATCCTGTGAGTAACATTGTAAGAGCTTCAGAGCCGTCATTATCATAAGACTGAATCTGGGTAGGAGTCTGATATACATCGCTAAGACTGATCAAGTTATCTTCACTGACAACTTCATTATAATCTACAGTGTCTACTGTAATCGTATTAAGCTCGTTATTAACAGGACTGTCAGCAACACCCTTAATCTGAATTTCCATATTAATTGGTGTGCAGTAAGCAGAAGAACTGCCATCATGTTCTACAGATTTTGCCGAGAGCTGAAGATTCTCATCATTATTGTCATTATGTTTAGGTACATAATCCAGTGTCTTGGCCGCATCAAAATTAACAATTTCTACCATTCCATTCACAGCGATTAATTCAATTCCATCATAATAAATCACCGCACCATCTGAAATAGATTCAATTTTAAGCGTAAAGTTTTCAGAGCCGTCTAAATCATCTGATTGAACTCTAATATCCAGAGCAATTCCATTTTGACCAATATTAACAACATTACCATTGGCATCACGTCCGGCATCTTCCAGTCCTTGATGCTTGTTCACACTCACAGTAGTCTGATCAGCAACTGGATCAATATGCAGTGTTAATGTTGACTGACCGGATATACTTGTATCTGTTATGGTAGGATCATCTTCATCATGATCAACTGTTTTGGCTTCAACTAGAATAGTAAAATCACCATCTTTCTGTGAAGGTGCCATAAATTCAACAGTATCAAGATAGTCACGTGGTACATCAACAAAAGGCTGACTGGTAGTGACCGTCAAGGTGATAAAATGGCTGCCATCATGATAACGAAACTGTGACCCAGCCTCCGCTGAAAAACTGGCAAATGTTTCTTCTGAACCGTGAGGATTAATTGAAATTGCATCCTGATTATTCCATGGGCCATCAATATCAAATTCCGTTCTATCCAAAGCAAACCAGTTGTCTTCACTGCCCACATCAACATAATTGTGATCGGCATTCATGGTTAGATCATCAGAACCATCATTATCTGCATCTGTGGCTATAACTTCTGCACTGGGTGTTACTTGCAGAAGATAATTGGATTCTGTTGTTTCAACCACTGAAGCACCATCAGTTGTTTCTACGAGCAATGTGATGGTTAAATCAGTACTGCTTTGTCCAGGTGGTGTGATTTTATAGTCTGCTAGTTTCGTTGGATCAAAAACCCAATAGCTGCCATCATCAACTGGCAAAAGTGTTCCATTGTCCGTAGAAAATATACCGTCAATTGTCGACTTAAGAATCTTAACACCAGTAACCGTGTCAGAAGAACTGCCTGAATGATCGGTGGTATTAATAGTGACAAGACCATTAGCATCTTTAAACAAATAAATAGCGCTATCTTCAAGCCCAGAAGCAGGGTTCGTGATTAGAACATCACCTGCAACTGGCTCAACTGTCAGGTTTAACGTGATAGTATCATCTTGATAATCAATAGCATCACTTTGGCCATTACTATCTGTATCCCTGGCTCTTAGTGTAATGGTAATATTATCCATATCACCATCCCAATTGACAGGCGGTGTGAGAGTAAACTCAGTATCATCACCACTGAATCTCACCTGGGAAATATTTCCCAGGTTATCTGCAGTTCGTATAACACCATCAATGACAATTTGTGAGCCTGGAACCAATCCCTCGACATCAAAATAATGTTCTTCAGAGCCGTCATTGTCACCAAAAGAATTGACCAGTAACTCCCTCAAATCTAGAGTTTCATCTTCGTTTATCGTTACATTAAGAATGCCATCATTAGTACCATCATATTGAGTAGCCAATTGATTTTCTTCAAGTGAAACAGGGTCTGTAACCGCATGTATTTTTAATGTGACGACTTGACTGGCAATATCAGAACGGACATCAGGACTGAAAAGTGTGCCATCATCCTGAACTTCATGAGAGCGAGTTGATATTGTAAAAAGAATGTCTCCTCCAGCATCATCTTCTTTAGGAATAATGAGCAGGCTCTCATATTGTGCCTGAGTAATTGCAATGGCACCTGTCGTATTTAAACCTGCATAATGATAACTGGAAGGTGTTGTATCACCAACATTATCAACCAAATAAAAATGATATGTTTCATTATCATCCTGTATTGAATTGATAATCACATTGCCATTGTTATCAAGTAATTGTCCCTCACTGGCATTACTGATATTCATTTGTATCAATTGCATTCTTTCTGGATTATCACCAGTGAGAATAGCATTTTGATCAATGGCATCATTTTGAACAGGTACATTTAAATTCAAAGCGATCTGATAGCTACCTTCGGAGTTGAAACTGTAATTATTTCTGTCGTAACTGTCATCTTCATAAACATCAATGGTTTTATTAGCATCCATACCAGGTAAATCAGAAACAGGGTTTACTGTAATATTGACTGTTGTGTTTTTAAAAGTGCCATCATCTTGAAGTGTGGTATAGATAACAGTATCACTGCCACTATAATTACCACTGGGAGTATAAGTCAAAGTACCATCTGGATTAATAACAGCTACACCATAATCTCCCTGGGTTGAAATACTTGTATTGAGAGAGGTCGCATCCGCACTGGTGGTAATCGTATCACTACTATCTTCATCTAAAGACATCTGTTTAGATACTGGTGGTAAGTCATCAATAACGGTGACTGTAAAATCACCAAAGTCAGTGTCACCATCACTGTCGAGTATGGCAATATCAAAATTTAAAGGAATATCAGCCAGATTATTAATATTATCCAATGCTTTTATTAATTCAAATTCATAACTGGCATTGGCTGCTTGTGGATTAATAAGAGTCACAGTAAAAACAGGGCCATTAATAGTGCTGGCAGTGAGTATATGTCCTGTAGAATCAACAGAGTAAGTAACGACCAAACCCGCTGAGGTCAAGCTAGTGGGAGCCGATTGTGTGACAACAAAAGTTGCATCAAAAGTGTCCGCACCTGAAACAAGATCAAGTGTTCCCATAACCGTTGTCGCTGATGGATCAGGCTCAGAACCCGTTGATAAGTACCTTTCATCAATACTGCTATCCACAGGATCACCAATTTGAGGAGCAGTATCTGTCACGGTAATATCCAGCTTAGCAGGATTTGAAATATCACCATTAGTGTCAATTAAGGTATAGGTAATTTTATCCAGCAAACTATTCTGTTCATTGTCAGCAGCATCACGGTGAAACTCACTTTGATCAGATGTATAAGACCAGGAACCATTAGAATTAATCGTAAAATTATGACCGAATTGAGTGTCAACAATATCACCCGCATTAGCTGATTGAATAGCACCGAGTTCATCGACATAAGTAAATTGATGGACAGTGGATGAAACAGTCCCCTGATCAGTATCATTCCCTAAAACAGTATCACTAATAGAAATTTGTCCTTCAGCAACGGTTGCAGTATCATCAATTGGATCGGGGGCAGCATTCAGTTGTATGGTAGAAATCGCTGTATTACTGGTCAAACCACCATCATCAGTGACTGAGATTTCAAACTGAATCAATCGAGATTCATCAGGTAATTCACTGCTATTAGAATAATGAATTGACTCGATAGCTTGCTGATATAATGCAATTGTTGCGACGCCTGTCAGCTCAATCACATAGTCATTGCCAATAGCACTGGCCGATAAGACAGAAACACCTGGAATAGCACCAATAGCACTGGTATTAATAACATCTTCACTGGCATCATAATTCTTGAGCACAATTCTAGCTGACTGTATGTCATCTGTTTCAAAATCTGAAATGAGTGTGTCACTATCAGAAATTGACACTGCTGGCTGATTTTCAGTAAAAATTGTTTGAAAACCTGAGCCTGAAGCACCTGAAGAATCATTGCTATCTAAGTCCAGAACAGGAGAGTCATTCGTACCAATAATCTTTATATCCAGATCAGCCATATCCACTTTCATGCCATCACTGAGTGTATATCTGTAGGTATCAGTCAACTCTTCAGCATCATCTAATGCCTGAACGACAGTATTTGCATCATCAAGTTCATAAGTATAACGACCATCTGAATATAATGTTAAGGTGCCATATTGTAATGTAATGATTGATGGGTCACTAATTGCAGCAAAATTACTATCAACAAAGATTTCATTGGCATTCGTCTGAGAATTAGCAACATTCTGGCTATGGGTAATATTATTATCGACTGTAAAATTATGTAAGCCATTATTATCGACAACTAGGCCACCTGCTACAGAATCCATAGGCCAATCAGCACTACTGATATCAGTCATAATTTTTAAATCAAAGTAAGTAGCACTGATTGCTTGGTTGGCATCAAAACTACCTCCCACTGAATCCTGTTCCTGTGCCAGAGTGATTACACCATTACCCAACGTATAAGCCTGTTGTGTTATAACACTGCCTTCAAGATTACCATCAAGATAGAAATTAGCCTGGCCAGTACTGCTATCCCAGGTTGTTTGTAGAGTATGTACATTGCCATCAAAGAGTTCACTGCGAGTAATACCTGTATTCACAGCAGGCCCACCCAGATACAAACTCAGGGTATTGCCTGACATAAACAAAAGAAAATCATTGTTATTGGCATTACTGGCAAAAGAAAAGATGGCGCCATTGCCAGTTTCAGTACTGCTGAGTATCATTGTCACATCAACTGTTTGCGCACCACTGAGCAGATTGTTACCTGATATTTCATTATAAACCAGTGCCTGATCATTGCCGCCTGATGCATTGATAGCCACTCCGGAATCTGACGAATTATCAGCAATAAATAAATCACTCAGCGCATTATCAATATCTGAATCTACACCAGAAGCCTGATCATTATCGATTATTAAATTGCCAGTAATTTCATTCGTTGTTGTTATATCATCTCTTAATTCATTGATGCTATTTGAATTAGCTTGTGCCTCTGGGCGATCATCTCTACCCTGAATCGTAATATCCAATTGACCTGAATCACTCAATGAACCATCACTGGCGATATAATTAAATGACTCTGATAAAGTATCACCCAGGTTCAATTGTTCAACATCCTGATGACTTTCATTGGTGGTGTAAATATAATGACCATCACTGAAAATCTCAATTGAACCATAAGTACCAACAAGAGTGACACTACCGCCAGAGTTAACTGTTTGACCATTAATTTCAGTCACAGTTAAAAGGCTATCAACATCCTGATCGTTATCAAGCACATTGCCTGTTGCCTGAATGGCGGCTTCTTGCTGTCCCAGAACAGTAAGACCAAGACCGTCTTCATAAGCAGTGGCTGAATCATTTGAAACAATTGGTGCATCATTACTGCCCTGAATCGTCAAAGTGAGAATAGCTGAATCATATTTCTCAACACCTGATTCATTATCAGTCATGGTATAGTTAAATTTATCGTATAATTGCTCGCCAACATTCAATGCATCCACTGTTGGGTTATTATCGTATAAATCATAGGAGTAATTACCATCAGCATCGATACTCAATTCACCATAAGCGCCTGAAATAGTGATTGGTACCAGGTTGCTCAGTAATTCAACATCATTGCTATTGACGACTGTGGTTCCCGAAGTATGACTCACATTATTTTCAATACTTAAAGTATAATTACCACTTTGGTCAGTACTGCTGCCACCTGTAATATCATTAAAATTCCAGTGTGCAGAGCTATTGGCACTGGCATTGGTTGAGATATCAATATTATGGAAATTGGCAGATATCACCTGATTAGCATCCAGGCTTCCACCAACGCTGTCCTGCTCCTGTGCAAACATCAGTGTGCCATTGCTATCTAATGTATGTCCTTGTCCAATATTGCCTGAACCTTCAAGCACCCCATCCAGATAAAAATAAGCTTGACCTGTTGCACTATCCCACTCAACACCTAACTGATGCACATCACCATCAAATAATTCTGAGCGAGTGATGCCAGTTGAAATATTACTGCCATCTAAATATAAGTTGAGAGAATTATTAGTCATGAACAGTAGAAATTCATTATTACTGCCGCTGGAAGCATAAGAAAGAATGCCTCCACTGCCAGTTGCTTGTGTGCTGGATAATCCAATATTCAAACTGACCTGAGTTGCACCACCCAATAGTGCTGGACTACTGGATTCAGCCATAACCAGAGTCTGATTATTACCACCCGAAATATTCAATCCCAATCCTTGTGAAATATGTGTCACAGAAAGGTCTGAATTTGTATTGTCTACATCAGTGTCATTATTTAAGACATTGCCATTGACCTGATTAATCGTTTCAGCACCGACATTCATATCACTTTCAGTGACAATGGGCCCTATATCAGCTTTTGCATCAGGTGCATCATTTGTACCATTAATAGTGATGGTCAATGTATCAGAGTCAGTCAATGCGCCCGATTGCTCATTATCATTAACGGTATAATTAAAGCTTTCCTGTATTTGATCACCAACATTGAGAACATCTACATCGGTATTTGTATCATCAATAATATATTTAAAACTGCCATCTGTATCAATTTCTAGAACCCCATACTTACCTGTAATTGTATAAGTATTTCCTGTTTGAGAAGAGGTATTTGATGAATTATTTGAGCTAATTGCAGACACTGTTAATTGTGAATGAAGAGTATCAATATCGGTATCGTTATTTAAAACATTGCCTATTGCATTAACACTAATATCTGCATCAATATCAGTATCATCAAAACTCGCAGTGCCAGCCTCTATCGCATCAGCACTATCCGCTTGAGCAATCGGTGCATCATTGATATCAGTGATTGTCGTAATAAGCTGTGTCTGATTGCCTGAAGAGTCTCCTGGAATAATGCGTTCAAATTCACCCGTATTCACGACACTGTCTATAGTTAAAGAATAGTTCTCACCAGAATCAACAGGTTGATCATTGATTGTATCTGTTGTGAATGTTGTATATGACTGTCCAATAGGGATCGTAACCGTAAAGGCCTGATTATTATTATATTGAGTGTCCCCATCCTGTGTAGAAATATTATTGAAGCGAATAACGACATCAGTATCATTTGTCACGTCGACTGAATTGCCATTAATATCAAACAACTCCACTCGATAAGAAGCCGTTTGCCCTTCAACAACACCCGTATCGCCAGTGATAATAGCAAAAATAGTATCAATATTTTGATCAGGGATCTGATCTCCTGAGCTACCATCTAAAATGGTTGTAACAACAGCTTCATTTCTAATTTCAACGCTTTCATAAGCAGCTGAAGCACCTGGTTTATAGGAAAGATCAATAATATTAACATTAAACTGTTCACCACTATCGGAAAGATAATCATCAAAAGTATCAACATCAAAAACTTGACCTAAAGTGACTGCTTCCTGCATCGTTGCATCATAATCTTCAGAACCATCAATATCAGCTTGAGCTTCAGAGTGTAAAACCGCCCCACTTTCAAGGCTCGCATCATTGCCATTACCTGATTTATCAGTCAGAGGATTACTGCCATCAAAATCATAATATGAAACCAGGTGATTACTGACATCAATTCCATTGGCTAAATCAACCACTTCAGCTGCACTTAGAGCGGAGTCATAAATTCGAATCTCATCAAATTGACCTTCAAATGACTGGTTATTGTGACCTCTTTCACCAAACAACAAATCATTATTATTTAATATGAGTTCATCGGGCACATTTTGGCTACTGCTTGCAACGACAACACCATCTTCATAGAGTGTGATCGTATTACTTGCACCATCATAGACAAAAGTAAGATTGTGTAATTCATTGTCAGGCAGATCATATCCTGTATCATTCCATACCCAACCACTACCGTTATCAGCCCTTAAAGCATAGCGTATTGAACCATCAGCTTCCTGAGCAATTTCATAGGCATTTTCTTTATTAAAAATAATGCCGCCATTGCCTGTTGCCAGTACATTTAACGAAACAGTAAATGCATTCGTAAAATCATAGGCGGATTCACCAACATTTAAATGAGCATGATTTGCTGTAACATCTAATGAATTAACATTGGCAGCATTGACGCCAGTTGCACCATTATCAGTTAACTGGATATCAACCGTACCAACCTGTTGGCTTGTTAGTGTAGAAGCATTAAATACAGTAGTACCAGGCTCAAAGGCAAAGGCAACGTATTGTGCGGCATCACCTTCTGCAACATCATTTAAAAGAATATAATTACCATTAGCATCTATTAATGGTATACCATTTTCAGCAGCAAAGAGTTTAATAATAACCACTTCTGCATCAGCTTCAATCGTATCATCAGCAGGTATATTGGGAGTACCAGGAAGAGAATTATCCGTAATGGAAATGACGACGGGATCAGTAATAATATCAACCGTTTCATAGCCTCCTCCTGAAACTGGAGGCTGATAAGAGTTTTCAGTAATCTGGGCAGAAAAGGTTTCACCACTGTCTGCCATGTAGTCATCAAAAACATCGGTACTGATGACTGCACCCAAAGCAATATTAGTTTGAGATGCTGAATCATAATCTAAAGGTAAATTACTGATGCTGGCCCCATTAGCCAGACTTGCATCATTGTTATTTCCACTTCTATCCGTCAGTGGATCATTTCCATTAAAATCATAATGTGCAATTAAGCCATTACTCACTTGTCCAATATTGGCAACATCTGAGTTACTTAATGCTACATTGTAAATCCTGATATTATCAAACTGCCCCTCAAACGATTGATTATTATGGCCTCTTTCACCAAACAATAAATCGTTGTTATTATTAATTAAAGAACTGGGCACATTTTGACTACTGCTTGCAACGACAATACCGTCTTCATAGAGTGTGATCGTATTACTTGCACCATCATAGACAAAAGTGAGATTGTGTAATTCATTGTCAGGCAGATCGTATCCCGTATCATTCCATACCCAACCACTGCCATTATCAGCTCTTAAAGCATAGCGTATTGAACCATCAGCTTCCTGAGCAATTTCATAGGCATTTTCTTTATTAAAAATAATACCACCATTACCTGTCGCAATGACATCAACTGAAATGGTAAATTCAGTTGTAAAATCAAAAGCAGATTCACCCGCATTAAGTTGAGCATGATTAGGGGTAACATCCAATGCTTTAGAATCACTGCCCGTGGCCGTTTGATCACTGAAACTTAAATCAATGCTACCTAATTGATCGCTTGTTTGAGTTGAGGCATTAAAATCGCTTGTACCAGGTACAAAGGCAAGTGCCATAAATTGAGCAATATCACCTTCCGGTACTTCATTGACCAACAAATAATTACCATCATTACCAATAATCGGAACACCATTTTCAACAGCAATAAGACGGATAATGACAGTATCAATATCTGGCTCAATAGTATCATCCAATGAGTCATTTGGTGTGTTAGGTTGTGAATTATCAAATATAGTCGTGGTCACAAAAGCAATATCATGAACTACATTTTCATAGGCTGAGGCATTGCTGTATGAATCATCAATGATTTGAGCCGTAAAGGTTTCACCGTTATCGGCAATATAATCATCCAGTATCGAGGTACTGAATGCCTGACCTATTGCCACAGTTTGACTTACAGTATTGACATCCGCAGCATCACCGTTAAAGGATACTTGAACGGTACCTGTGGCAGTAGATATTCGTGCACCATAGGGATCTTCCAGTACCACTTTGTAGGAAGCTGTTTCACCTTCAACGGCATCATTGGCAAGTACTTCATTGCCATTGGCATCCAGGGCAATGAGTTTTAAAGTGACGGTTTCCATATTGGGCTCTATGCCATCTGTGGGAACATTAGGTGTGTCAGGCTGGGAATCGTCTAAGATAGTCGTCGTAATAGCACTGACATCATGCTCTACATTTTCATAAGCTGAGGCATTACTATAGGAATCATCAATAATTTGAGCCGTAAAGGTTTCACCATTATCGGCAATATAATCATCCAGTATCGAGGTACTGAAGGTTTGACCCAGAGTCACCGTTTGAATTGCAGTATTCACATCGGCTGCATCACCACTGAATGCCACTTGAATCGTACCTGTTGCGCTTGTGATCCGAGCGCCACTGGGATCTTCCAGTACCACTTTATATGAAGCAGTTTCACCTTCTGCAGCTTCATTTGTTGCCACTTCATTACCATTGGAATCCAGTGCAATTAATTTTAAAGTGACTGTTTCCATATCCGGCTCTATACCATCAGTAGGATCATTGGGCGTATTGGCCCTTGAATCATCTATAATGGTTGTGGTCATTGGAGTGAGATCGATGTCAACTTTTTCATAGCTTGAAGCATCACTATAGCTTCCATCAATCAGCTTAACGGTAAAGGTTTCATCGTTATCAGCAATATAATCATCAATTGTATTTGTACTAAAAGGTACACCAATAGATACTATTAAGGGTGAAGTATTAAAATCAACATCATTGGTCGCACTGATACCCTCAAAGCTAACTTCTACTGTACCACTAGCATTTGAGACTCGATTACCATTTTCATCTTCCAAAACAGCAATATAAGATACGATGTTTCCTTCACTGACTTCACTAACAGACACTTCATTGCCATTAATATCCAACGCAATGAGTTTCATTGTCACAGGATCTTCAGGATCAGGATCAATTGTAGAAGTTTCATCAAGAATGGTAGTCGTCTGAGTATCATTTCCAATCGTCAGGCTTGTATATGCACCTCCAGATGTACCAGTGATCTGAACTTGATAGTCTTCATTGTTATCTGAGATAAAATCATCAAAATTATCGACTGAAAATTGGACCGAGGTTGAGCCAGCAGGAATTGTGACAAAAATAACGCCTGGAGTTAAATCATTATCGTCAGTATCTATATGACTAATAGTGAGCTCTATTACAAGATCAGTAATGGGTGCATTATCAAGTGAAAGCGAATAAAGGGCAGCATCACCTTCAAAAACGACTGCCACACCTGACAAAGTCAATGTAGCAAATAAAAGTTGTGCTTCTGGAGAATTCCCTTCTATAAAATCATCATTTTGCAGCAAGCCATCATTAATACCCGTAGTACCCAAAAAATCAAACTCAACACCTTGCAAATTGTGCGTAATTAAAACAGGTTCAGCAGTACTATCACCTGGCGAACCTGGATTGCCACCAGCAGCGGTAGCTTCTAATTCTGACGGATCAAAGTTTGGATCACCTAAAAGCGCTTCCTGAATGCTTTCCACAGAGACAATACTTTCATCTGCTGGCATTTTATCAGGATCGTAGATATCACTATCCAGAGTCAGTTTATCATCTCTTCCCAAAGTGATGGACAATTGGTTGTCCATTTTTAACATCACTCTGCTATCAGTACCTTGGGTGACAATGGTTTCACCCAAATATACCATCGAATTAATGTCCAATATCCGTTCATTGCCTGCACTATCAACGGCTTTAACATTGCCTGATATAAAAACGACTTGACCAATAGCATTTGCCATATTTTCGACCTTTTTTGAAAAACGGACGTAATCCATTGAGATTACGCTGATTGATACAAGTATAGAGATGTTTGTCAATAAAACTATTGTACTTTAGTACAATAAGAAGAAACCACGAATCAATATTGAATGGATTTTATTGGTTGGAGAAAGTTTTAAGTCAATGAGCGGCGATTAGCTTTTTGTAGTTTAATCGTTAATTCAAGGCGATTTCTAACATCCAGTTTTTTATAAATCGTACTTAAATGTGCTTTAACAGTTCTTTCTGTAATATGAAGTTCATCTGCAATGAGTTTGTTTTGCAGACCTGTAAGGATTTTTTGTGCAATCTCCTGTTCTCTTGAAGTCAGAAGTTGATAAAAACCTTGCTTGCTATCTAGGGATATCAATTGGTTTTCAGTTACATTAGTAGAATGATTAAGCATATACTGAATGAGAGAAGCACCCGCCCAGATTTCACCCTTTTCAATCACCGATAATGCCATAATGAGTTTATCCTGTTCAAGATATGTATTTGCATAGCCTCGAACATTCAAATTCAACATACGGATCCCCTGCTCGGAACTGGGGGTGTTTGTCAACACCAAAGTATTTAGCTTTTCTTTAAAGAGTGTCTGTAGACTTGCAAAATCTGATTCATCATTTTGCCGAAGGCCTAAATGATATATCAGTAATATCGAAGTCTTAGATTCGAGTGTTGATTGAAGTTCACTCATGCTTGAATAACTTTGGATACAATGTTCAGTTTCTAGAAATTCACCCATTAGATGTTGACTGACTTCTGGATTTAAAGAAAAAACACTAATATCCATGAGAAGTTAACGACCTGACTCATGAGTAACATTTGCTTCAGTAACGACAGAGAGCCGTAATTCACGAAGCAAGATCCCCATAGAATCAATCACTCTGTATTTTGCAATGATATTTTCATATTGATTTTTTATATTTTCTGAGTGAGCTGAAAATATTTCATTTTCAGTATTCAGTAAATCTAATAATGTTCTTTCACCAATACGAAATTGTTGCTCATAAGCATTACGTGTTTTTACTGTTGCATCTACATATTTTTGTAAAAATGTGACCCGTCTATTAGAGGATTCATAAGCATTCCAGGAAAGTTCTACCACTTTAACGGCTTTTCTACGAGTCACATCAAGACGACTCTGTGCTTCATTAATAAGATAAGCGTCTTTGGTAATTCTGGCTTTATCGGCCCCGCCCTGATAGAGATTATAGCGCACGTTAACCATTGCATAATGACCATTATCATGGCCTCTGACACCATTTTGGTTATCAGCCCATTCACTGCCCAACTCTAATTCCAAATCAGGATAATAGTTACTTTTAGACGTTCTCTGCTGCATTCTTACAGCACTGATATCTGCTTGCGCCGCCATAATAGCGGGATGATTTGCTAAAGCTTTAGCAAGTGCATCTTTATAATTTTCAGGGAAAGGCAAATCGAATGAAGCCTCTTCCAGGGCATCATCAGGCATAGTACCAATGACTTTTTCATATTCCGTTAAGGCATCCTGATGATTATTTCTTTCAGCTTCAAGGTTAGAATAAGCCAAATTTAAACGACCTGTAATCTGGCTTAAAGAACCCTGATTATCAGCACCCATGTTTGAACGCAACTCAACTTGATCATGAATTTTTTCATGGATCTTTACATTATTTTCGGCAAATTTAACCAGTTTTTGAGTTCTAAGAACATTAATAAAGGCGGTAATTGCATCTATAGTCACTTCTTGTGAAAGATTGATCAATTGAAAGTTTGCTGATTCGGAACGGTATTCATGTCTTGCAGTTTCACTGGATGTTTCAAAGCCGTCAAATAACATTTGACGCAGTACCAATTGTGCCTCTTGACGATTCATACTTCTGGAATGCCCAAACTTAGTTGCACGAGTTGAGTTATTATCAGAAGTTTCAGTACCATAACCTGCAACCAAATCAATACTTGGAAAATAGCCTGACTCGGCCTGACGGATCTCAGAGTCACGAGAGAGCTTTTGGTTTAACTGCTCCAGCACTTCAGGATTGGTTGTCACCGCTTGTTCTGTTGCCTGAATAAGAGTGACAGAAAACGCGTTTGAACTGCACAAGAGTAAAAAAAGAAAGGCATATAAAGATTTTAACAAAAAATATGAACCTTGCATCAGAATAATGTATCCATAATATGAATTTTAAAAGTATTTTAAAAGTGCTTGATTTTAATATAGTATTTACACGAATTAAATCAACATTTATTATTGTTATTTATTGATTTAGTGATGAGTTTAGCAGTTTTTTCTAATATCTCAAGGATTATCTAGGGTTTACCCTAGGAATTGCATCAAACCAAGGATTTATCCTATTTCTCACTTAATGCTTTTTGTTTGGCTTTTAGTATCGGTTTCAATAGGTAGTCCATAACCGTTTTTTTACCCGTTAGAATATCAACTTGAGCAATCATACCAGGAATAATAGGCAATGAATCAGTCGTTACTCCTAAATAACTCCTATCGGTTTTTACCCTGACCAGATAATGACTCTCTCCCTTATCATTGGTAATTGAATCCGCACTAATATGAATCACTTCAGCTTCAAGACCACCATAAATAGCAAAGTCATAAGCGGTGAACTTAACAGTGGCTTTAAGACCTGGAAATAAATAAGCAATATCAGAAGGTTTGATCTTAGCTTCGACAATTAAGGCATCATCTAATGGTACAATTTCAATCAAATCCATCCCTGGCTGAACAACACCATTTATAGTATTCACAAATAATTGTTTAATTGTCCCTTTAACGGGAGAGCGAACATTGGTTCGATGTACTTTATCTTCCAGAGTATCAATGGATTCTAAAATTCTTGGAATTTCCGCCGCCACTTCATTCAGCTCTTCTCGTGCTTCACTTTGTGAGCGAATAATCAGTTCTTCAATTTTATTAGAGGCTTCTTTAATATTGGACTTAAGTCGGGGAATTGATAATTTGACCGCATTCAGATCCCCTTGTAATTCATTTACTTGCCGCTCTCTTTTTATTACATCCACTTCCGAGACAGCACCAGCCTTGAACAAGGGGCGTATAATTCTTAACTCTTTCAAGGCCAATGAATAGCTTCGTTTTGTTTGCTGTTGTTTTGATTCAGCTTCTTTAACTTCCTGCTCATGTTGTTCAACCTGATTCAGCAAAATATTTCGGTTGCTTTGTAAGCGTTTTTTATGGGAATTGAAGAGTTTTTTTTCATTACTTGCTAAATTAGGTGCTTCTTTAATCACCATTGGTGGTATTTCAAAATCATCCAGACTATTCGCTTCAGCAGTTAAACGAGCAGATTTTGCTAAAAGTTCCAGATAACGTAAACGGCTTTCCATAAATGAGGATTCAAAATTAGTATCATCGATTTTTAGCAAAACCTGATCTTTTTCAACTTTATCACCTTCTCTAATTAAGATTTCAGTAACAATGCCACCTTCCAGGTTTTGAACAATCTGCACCTGATGAGAGGGGATTACTTTGCCTTCACCACGCGAAATTTCATCCAGAGGTGCATTACTAGCCCAGTAAATTAAGAGTAAAATCATTACTGCAATTAAATAAAGTAAAAATCTTGAACGCTTGGGTGTCTGTTCTAACATCGCTGCACTGGTACTGCGAATATAGTCAAGATCGGTAGATTCAATAGCCATACTCACGTCAGGTTTCATTGCTGTTGAGGATTGGGTTGGGATTGCAGTTGAAGTGGGTGTTTGTGTTTCTGGCCCACTCTTTTTATAAATAGAATTAGAGCCAGTGTCACTTAAGGTATTATTGTCTGACATTAATTTTACCTTGTTTGAGAGCCTCAAGAACCTGTGCTTTTGGTCCATCAGCAACTACAGTGCCCTGCTCAATAACAACAATTCTATCCACCAACTTTAGCAATGAAGCACGATGGGTCACCAATATTAATGTCCGGTTTTCAGTTTCAACTTTTAAATTCGAGAGCAATTCCGCTTCTGTAGCATTATCCATAGAATTACTCGGTTCATCCATTAACAAAATGGGAGGGGACATAACCAGTGAACGGGCAATGGCAACACTTTGTCTTTGTCCCCCAGACAAGCCTTCACCACGCTCACCCACTTTCATATCAAAACCTGCAGGATGTTTATTAACAAAATGCTCGACACCTGCTATTGCAGCCACACGAATAATTTCATTACCAGGCAGATAAGGTGCTTTTAAGGCAATATTTTCACGCACAGTCCCATGAAATAAATCAATGTCCTGAGGTACATAGCCAATATTCCGTCTGAGATTCGCAGGGTCAATTTGATTCAAATCCAGATCGTCGAGCTTAACAGAACCTTCACTGGGTGAATATAACCCCATAATGAGTTTTTCTAAAGTGGTTTTTCCTGAACCAATTCTACCTATAAATGCAACTTTTTCACCCGCATTTATTTTTAATGATATATTCGATAAAGCTTTCTCTTCCTGGCCTGGATAGCTAAAGCTGACATTTTTAAACTCCAGAGCTCCTTGAAAAGTGGCACGATGGATATAGGATTTTTCTTCTTCACGTTCAACAGACATATTCATAATGTCATTCAAAGAAGCAAGAGCCGTCTTAGTTTGTTGGTAATTAGCGGTTAAATTGGCCACTTGTGCCATAGGTTGAATGGCCCTTGAAGACAGCATAACAGTGGCGATAAGTGCTCCCATTGTCAATTCATTTTCAGCAATTAGATAGACACCAAAGATGATCGTTGCCACCATTGACATTTGTTGAACAAATGCAGATGTATAATTAATTGAGTTTGATAGAGAACGTGCTTTAACTCCTTGTTTAGCAATATACCCTCCCGATTGCTCCCAGCGACGCTGCATTGTCCCTTCAGCATTAAAGGATTTAATGGTTTCAATACTGGTCAGAGTTTCAATTAAAGTTGCACTTTTTTGAGAATTCGCTCGATAAGTACTTTCAACCAGTTTTTTTAAGGGGAAATGAATCACAAAACCATAAATCAAAATAATCAGAACAGCGGCCACAGGAATTAACACCAACTGACCTGCAACATATGAGATGGTCAGTAGAAACAAAACAAAAAAAGGTAAATCAATGAAGGTCGTCATCGTAACAGAAGTGAGAAAATTTCTGACAGAATCAAACTCTCTGAGATTACTGGAAAAAGCACCCACGGATTCAGGCATCACTTCCATTTTTAAAGACATGACTTTTTCAAAAATAAGAGCAGAAAGCACAATATCTGCTTTTTTCCCTGCAGTTTCTAGATAATGACCACGAACAATTTTTAAAATAAAATCAAAGAAAAAAACAATGCTGACCCCAGCAGCCATAACCCAAAGCGTTTCTATTGCGTTATTAGGTACGACCCTGTCATAAATATTCATCACAAATAGAGGATTTGCAATCACAAATAAATTGATGAAAAATGAAGCCAATAGCACATCCCTATAAATATTAGATGAATTCCATATTGTTCCCCAAAACCAATGCTTATTATGAGTCAATAAAACTTCAGGCGAACGTGAATCAAACTGAAATTCTTCTGTCATAAAGAAAGCAAAACCAGTATATATTTTTGATAGTTCATCAATTGAAATATTAATATTAGTGTGTTCAGATGCTACGGGCTGAATAATTTTTGCTTGATTTGTTTTCAGATCGACGTGTTCAAGTATACAGGCCTGATTGTCTTTCAGTACCAAAATAACAGGTAAAACTAAAGATGGGATCCGCTGAATGGGACGATAAACAATTTTACTTTCCAGGTTGGCGCGTTTCGTTGCCCTGGTAAATAATTCGGGGGTTAATTTTTCATTAACCAGAGGTAAACCCGCAATGAGTTCGTCAGCCGTTCTGGGACTGTGGTGTAATTTGGTGATAATTAACAGACATTCTAACAAAGGATCATCTAAGCACTTGTCACAATAGACTTGAGAATCATAATCCTTGTTGATTCCTTCTGCCAGGTCGTTGAGTGTTGAAGTCTTTCTTTTTGTCATTCTGTTATCATTCTGTTATCACCGTACTGTTAAATAAAAGTATAATTAATAAGTTGATTGCTAATTATTTTAATTGTATATACTATATTTGAAAATACAAGTGACTAAAACATTATTCACTATTCATAGGAGTCATTTAGATGCCTTTCATAAAAAGAGATCCAGAAGGAAAAATAATTGGCCTTTTTGGTGAAAGGCAAGCTGATGCTGAAGAAGAACTATCAGTCAATGATAAGGATATTATAGAGTTTTTAGAAAGCAAAGATTATAGCGAGTACACGAATCATTTGCTTAACCAATCTGATACCCATTTTATTCGTGTATTGGAAGATTTAATTGACATACTCTTGGACAAGCATGTTTTTTTATTGACCGACTTACCAGAAGCAGCTCAAGATAAATTGTTGAAAAGAAAGAAAATCAGAAAAAAACACATCAAGTCAATTTTATCTGAAGAAGATGACAATATTTTTTAATTATTATTGATAGAGTAAAGACAAGGCATGCCTTGTCTTTACAGAAAATTAGTCTTTACTTTTACGTTGTTGGTGAGCTCGATTATTAGTTTTCCGGCCTTTTCCCTGACTTTTTCCAGAATTGCTTCGCGTTTTCTTACCTTTAAAAGAAGGGGCACCTTTTCCTCGACCCGAATCAGAACCACCAGAAAAAGCGGTGATTTTGAGCTGTTGCTGACAAACCCAGGCTTTTTGCAAGTCCTGAAAAACATCTTTAGGCATACCATCAGGTAAGTCAACGACAGAATAACCATCATAGATTTCAATTTGGCCGATCATTTTACTGTCAAGGCCTGCTTCATTTGCAATGGCACCAACAATGTTACCAGGTTTAACACCATGGTCATATCCTACTTCAACTCTGAAACGCTTCATCTGAACATCTGGCATTCCTTTAAGAGGTGTTGCCTTACTGCCCATGGGTGTTTTTTTCTTTCTTTCACCGCGATCTTTTCTTGAGTTTGAGCGTCCACCACGATCATCATAATCATCTTTAAAAGGTCGTTTATCTTTTAAGTGTTTAAATTCTGATTCATTAAGGAGAAAGGATTTATTATTATTAGACATATGAGCTAAAGCAGCTGCAATATCAACAGCATCAGCACTCTCTTCTTCCTGGAGTTCGTTAATCATCTTAGTAAAGACAGTGTAATCTTTTGAGGACTGAATTTTTTCGATAGTCGATAAAATCGTTTTCTTATAACGAGAAACTCGCAATTCATTAATTTTCTTAATGGAAGGAATTTCCATTTCAGTAATGGGTTGCTTAGTCGTTCTCTCAATGGATTTTAATAATCGAGTTTCACGTCTGGAAACAAAGAGAATTGCATCACCCTCACGACCAGCACGCCCTGTACGTCCAATACGGTGAACATAAGATTCATTATCACGTGGCGCATCATAGTTAACAACATGACTGATACGTTGAACATCCAGGCCTCGAGCGACAACATCTGTTGCGACAAGAATATCAAGACGTCCAAGTTTCAGGCGCTCAACAATACGCTCTCGACCATTTTGCGGAATATCACCATTCAATGCTTCACAGGCAAAGCCTCGTTGTTGCAATTGATCGGATAACTCCAGAGTCATATTTTTGGTATTAACAAAAATTAACATGGCATCATGATCTTCAAGTTCAAGAATACGAGTCAACGCATCCAGTTTGCTGGCACCATAAACCCGCCAATAACGTTGACGAATTGTGGCGGCAGTCATTGTTTTTGAAGCCACTTTGACTAATTCAGGCTTGACCAAATATTTTTGTGCAATTTTTTTAATAATAGTTGGCATCGTAGCAGAAAATAAGGCTATTTGACGAGAATCAGGCGATTGATCGAGTACCCATTCCACATCATCAATAAATCCCATGCGAAGCATTTCATCCGCTTCATCTAATACCAAAGTTTGTAAGCTGGATAAATTTAACGAACCTTTTCGGATATGATCCATCACTCGCCCAGGCGTACCAACGACAATATGAGCCCCTTTCTTTAAGCCACGTAGCTGCTCGCTATAAGGCGCACCACCATAAACAGGTACAATATTAATTTTGGGTAAATACTTTGCATATATTTGAAATGCTTCAGCTATTTGAATTGCTAACTCACGAGTAGGCGCCAGCACTAAAACCTGAGGTTTTCTTAAACTGGGTTCAATATTACATAACACAGGTAAAGCAAATGCAGCGGTTTTTCCAGTGCCCGTTTGAGCCTGACCAATAATATCTCTACCAGAAAGTAAATGAGGAATACTCTGAGCCTGAATTTCAGAAGGATTAGTGTAGCCCGACTCATTCACCGCCTGTAGTATTTGCGGTAAAAGTTCAAGCGAATCAAATGTTAAAGTAGTAGAACTGGGTTCTGATGACATCTAGGGGAGCCTCAATGGACAGGATTAGGAAAACCAACCATTATACTTTGTATTTATAAAAAAAACATCTGTTTTATAAAAAAATAATATGCTAATAAAACATTTAGGCTAAATTAAAAATCAATAAGGACTATTGATTGAAATGGATTTTCTTATTATGAGCATAGAGACATTGCAGGCAACATCTCTAGAGAACAAGAGTTAAAATTTACACCTGTCCCATTGCTTCAAAGCTTTTAATGAATGGTCCAGCCATTCTTGGATCTTTAAACATTGCCTTAAAGTCACCCGTTTTGAACTTCATTTTGCCCGTAGTAACTGCCATGCCCATACCAGCCATGCCTATACCTTTACTCAACCATTTTTCCCAGTTTTTTTGATCGGCTCTGATGTCCCAGCTGAGTTCACGACCATCATAAGCGCCAGCAGTAACCACTTCGCCATTCTGTACATCAATAAAACCAGTCGGTGTATCACCACTAGGCGTACCATAACCAATTACTGAATTAAAACCAATTTCAGCTAAAGCGTCTTTTAAACCAGGATCTGCATTCCAGATACCTTGAAAAGTTTTCATCCATTCATCATCGAATAAATCAGCCATTTACATCCTCCAAATATTAAATAAATTTTAACTTACTAGTAAACTCCAAGACTTAAGGCCAATTATAATAGATATGCTGCCAGTACTTGTTAGATAGAAAGTTAAGGTTTTACAACAGTCAGCCCCAGGATAAGCCAGGTCTGCATTCCCCCTCGAAAATACTTTATTTTGCTTGCTGGGTACCCATGTTTTAGCAAACTTTTAATCGCTCTGGGTGATTGTCCACACCACATACCATTACACCACAAAACAACATCTTTCGCATTGGAAAAATCCCAATTACTATTTTTATCTTCATCAGAAGACCAACTCCAAAAACTATCATCATCGCTGGATGTAGATTTTTGTTTCACGCCTAATCGATTTAAGGCATCCACTAATTCAGGATCCGTTTCATCCATTCCAAAAATGGTAAAAGGAATATTAATTGAACCTGGTATTGTTCCCTTCTTGTGCCATCCAGACGTTCTGGCATCGATTAGTATTCCAGTGTTATTTTTAACATCTTTAGCCAAAAAATCAACCACTTCTAATTCGCCAACAGTCACTATTCCTGGTGAAACAGCCATAGGTTGAATACAAAATGGTGGACAATTTCTAGAGGTTTTTGCAAACCCCCCTTTCAAGGTATGTTTTGCATCCTGATTTCTCTGCAGTCTGATTATATTTTTTTTATAATCGATATCAACATAAGGCACATTTTTACTAATATTAACATCTAAAGCAACGGCTCCAGATGACCATGTGATAGATGCTCCAATCATCGCAAGAGAAAATACTTTTTTAATTGTTGAACACCAAACAGATTGGTACATAGATAATTGATCCATTAAATAAAAACCCTTTTTTTATTATAAATACATTGATTAATGAGAAGAAAGGTAGGCCGATATAATTTTAACTGATGAATTATAGAGGCGTTTAGTCTGAGTGAAATCCTCATATATTAATTGTTTTTGCTCATCTGTTAATTCCAGATAAAGACCATAGCTTTCTTTATAGGTTTCTCGTAATGCACTTTCAAAGCTCTTTTTATCAGTAATCAGTTCTTTTTTATCAAAAATAAGCTCTGCATCGCTTGAAGGTGCTTCAAGAGAAGCCTCAGACTGTTGGGTTTCAATAAAATCTTCAGACTCAACGACTTCATCATCAGCTTCAGCTTCCAATTGCTTAAGATAGTCTTCTTCTGGAGTAGCAAAAGAGACTTGAACAGGGAATAAACTCAACATTAGAAAAACAATTCTTAAAATAGACATAAACAACAATATTCCTCAATTAGAGAAATATAAGACCTCCGATTTTAAATGTTCTTACTTTTAATGTACTATTTATAGTTCTCTACTGTCAAAAAGTAAATACATTTATGCCATAATATTTTAAAAACCATCATTTAGCGCATATTTTAGTCATGAATGGTGTAAAAAAGAGAACTCTATGCAACATACAGACATTTCCACTGATTTTACTATAAAAGAAAATATTTTTTATCTCAATCACGCAGCAGTTTCACCTTGGCCCCTTCAAACCACAGAAGCAATAAAAAAATTTGCAGATGAAAATGCATTAATGGGGGCCACTCAATACCTTCAATGGGTCAAAGTTGAACAGGCACTCAAAGATAACATCGCGACACTGATTAATGCACCATCAAGTAATGACATTGCATTAGTAAAAAATACATCTGAAGCACTGTCCTTTGTGGCTTATGGAATTGACTGGGTACCTGGTGATAATGTTGTCATCGCTCAGCAAGAGTTTCCTTCTAATCGAATCGTTTGGCAATCACTTAAAAATCGTGGCGTTGAAGTCAAGTTTGTTGATCTTGGTAAAAACGATGGGCCAGGCACTCACTCTCCTGAAGATAAGCTCATAGCGGCCATTACTTGTAAAACCCGTTTATTATCAGTAAGTTCAGTTCAATATGCTGATGGATTCAGAATGAATTTAAATAAACTTGGGGATTATTGCAAAGAAAATAGAGTCCTTTTCTGTGTGGATGCCATTCAAAGTATTGGGGCACTCAGCTTCGATGTTCAATCCATTAATGCTGATTTTGTCATGGCTGATGGCCATAAATGGCTCATGAGTCCTGAAGGCTTAGGCTTGTTTTACTGCAAAGAGGAGCGACGCAGTGAGTTAAAATTGTCACAGTATGGTTGGCGTATGGTGGAAAATCAATTCGACTTTGACTCACTCACATGGTCTGAAGCAAAAACAGCCAGGAGGTTCGAATGCGGCAGCCCTAATATGTTAGGAATACACGCTTTAAATAGCAGCATAAAACTTATTTTAAAAAGAAAAATTGAATTTATTGAGCAACAATTGGTCAAAAACAGTAGGCACATTGTAAAAAAACTAGAAACAGTTCCTGAAACCACGGTACAAAGCAACACACAGACACACAGAATAAGTGGAATTGTTTCATTCAGACATGACAAAGTTTCATCTGAAACGCTTTACAATGAGCTCATGAGCAATAATGTCATTTGCGCCATGAGACATGGGAATGTAAGATTTTCGCCCCACTATTATACTTCTGAAGAAGTGATAGATGGAGCTATTGAGATTTTAAATAGAATAATAGCGTCTGCTTCCTGATTCTATCTTCATAGACTAGAGTCAAACAATAAAAGTCAACGCAAAAATCTCATAAAATAATGTATTTGTATGAGTTCTTATTTAAACATCAACTTTAAAGAGAACTGACTCTATTCAAATTTAGATTTAAATTCTTTTCAAAAATATTTTGAACCTTTTATGGTGAAGAAATAACCTTCTACGTAACGACAAATGTATTGTGTCATTTTTCACAATGACACAATACATTTCAGTTGAAAAAAAGACAGCCTGATGCTTTATTATTGTGTTGTCATGGGGGTAGAAATGAAGTTTAATCTGTTTCTCTGGCTCAAGTTCACATTAAGAGTCAAAGTGTGGGACCGAATCTGGAATGCAATGGTTCAATGGCTCAATACTGAGAAAACCAGTATTGATATGCCCCCCTCTGACTTCAAACAATTGTGCTATGAAATAAGACCTGGCGATGTTGTTCTTGTTGAAGGTCGTAGTCGTGTTGCAGAAGTCATAAAACTCATCACACAAAGCCCATGGACTCACTCTGCTCTGTATATCGGCCATATTCATGATATTACTGATCTGGAACTGCGTAAAAAGGTACTGTCCTACTACCATGGTGATACTGAATCCCCTTTAATTGTCGAGGCACTTTTAGGAGAAGGTACCGTCGTCCATTCAATTAACAAGTACCATCACGACCATCTCAGAATTTGTCGTCCCAGCAATATCACCCCCAAGGATGCTCAAAAAGTCACCGCTTATGGCATTAACAAACTCGGAAGTGAATATCACGTTCGTCAGCTATTGGATCTCGCTCGATTCTTATTCCCATACAGTTTGCTTCCAAGACGCTGGCGCTCAAGCTTATTCATGCATGATTTATCACCTAAAAAGAATGGTATTTCAGGAAAAAACAGTGCCACCAGTACCGTTTGCTCTAGCATGATTTCAGAAGCATTTGCAGAAATTCAATTTCCTATTTTACCTGTTACCGAGCAACTAAAAAACGGGCAATACAATCTTTATATGCGTAACCCTCGATTAATGATCCCTAAAGATTTCGATTACTCACCCTATTTTGAAATCATAAAATACCCTATCTACCGTTTTGATCGCGTTGCAATGTATAAAAAAATGCCCTGGAATGAGGAAGGTCTGGTCTGCCATGCTCCTGGTGACTGTTATTTACCAGAAGAAGCCATGGTATCGAGTCTTTACCCTGAAACTCACACTAAGCACAAAATTAATCTTATGCGTCAACAAAAAAGGGACAAAGCAAAAAAAGAAAATAACCAAAAAGAAATCAAAACAAGCAGATCATTTAATTTCAGCTTATGGTCTCATGAACTAACAAACTATTTGCATAAATCATTGAGCTTTAAATTTAAGGCATAAACACACTTTTTTAAAAAAACAGTCGGAGGGAATCATGTCGTTAATTACCAATGAAGATGAGTATTTTAATGATCCTAAAATACACCAGCACAGTTTTTTTAGGAAAATTCGCATTGAGTATTTTTCACAACCTATTTTTAATTTATTTCGTCAGGCATTGCCTAAAATGTCAAGCACAGAAAAAGAAGCACTAGAGGCAGGTTCTGTATGGTGGGATGGTGATTTATTCACTGGCAATCCGAATTGGGACAAATTATTACAATTTGATTTAGCAAAATTGAGTCTTGAAGAAAAAGCATTTATTGATGGCCCGGTAGAAGAACTTTGTACCTTAATCGATGACTGGAATATCACACAGGAAAGCAATGATCTGCCAGAATCCGTGTGGCATTATATTAAGTCACACGGATTTTTTGGACTCATCATTCCAAAAAAATACGGTGGTTTGGAATATTCAGCTGTAGCACACTCAGCCATGGTTATGAAACTGGCTAGTAAGAGCATCACGGCAGCAGTCACCGTCATGGTACCTAACTCATTAGGACCAGCTAAATTAATTATGGAATATGGTACTCAGAAGCAAAAAAAACACTATTTACCAAGACTTGCAAATGGTCAGGAAATCCCCGCTTTTGCACTGACAAGTCCTACTGCAGGCAGTGATGCCAGTTCAATGACCGACTACGGTATTGTTTGTCAAAAATATTTTGAAGGTAAGAATACGTTAGGAATTAAGCTCAACTGGGAAAAACGTTATATTACACTTGGTCCAATCTGTACCTTATTAGGACTCGCTTTCAAACTCTATGATCCTGATAAATTACTCTCTTCCAATACAGAACCTGGTATTACACTGGCATTGATTCCAACCCATTTAGAAGGAGTCAATATTGGCAGACGTCATTATCCTCTGAGCCAGACTTTCCAAAATGGTCCTAACTCAGGAAAAGATGTTTTTATTCCAGTTGAATGGATTATTGGTGGTGAGGACTATGCGGGTAAAGGCTGGAGCATGCTCATGGAGAGTCTTGCAGATGGGCGATCTATCTCATTACCTGCTTTAAGTACAGGTGCAGGTAAACTGGCCTGCCGAACAACAGGTGCTTATGCTCGGATACGGAAGCAATTTAATCGTCCAATTGGTGATTTTGGTGGTGTTTCAGAAGCATTGAGTCGGATAGCGGGCAACACTTATATTATGGAGGCAGCACGCAATTTAACAGTGACCAGCATTGAACAAGGCGAAAAACCATCTGTGGCAGGTGCAGTAGTCAAATATCATTTAACCGAAAAAATGCGTCAGGTTGTCAATGATGCGATGGATGTCTATGGTGGTGCTGCAATTTGTATGGGTCCAAGGAATATTATGGGGCGTATCTATCAAGCAGTGCCCATTAGTATCACAGTTGAAGGTGCTAATATTTTGACCCGAAGTATGATCATATTTGGTCAGGGTGCAGTTCGTTGCCACCCGTATATTTATAAAGAAATAAGCTCAGTTAATGAAAAGAATAAAGTTCAGGGGCTTATACATTTCGACAAAGCCTTTACATCTCATGTTCTGCATGTCATCAAATCATTCAGTCGAACAATGTGGACCTCATTGACCGATGGACGAATGTGTAAAACACCCTCACTGACAGCAAAAACAACAACTCCAGTGACACAGGAATATAAACAGGCAACACGACGTTATTTTCAAAAACTATCAAGAATGAGTGTCTCATTTGCTCTACTCAGCGATTTTTGTATGATCAGTTTAGGTGGTCGATTGAAGCAAATGGAAAATCTATCAGGTCGGCTTGCTGATATCTTAAGTAATCTTTATTTATGCTCTGCTGTATTAAAACAGTATCATAATGATCAAGCCTATCATGAAGATAAAGTATTAATGCAATGGAGTTGTGAATCTCTACTCTACGATACACAACAAGCTTTTTCCGGAGTACTTGCAAACCTACCTAATCGTTACATCGCAGGTTTATTAAAATTTCTTATTTTCCCCTTTGGAAAAAGACAACATAAACCATCCGATCAACTGTCAAGCCAGGTGGCCAGAATAATTCAATCTGCATCAGAGTCACGAAACAGACTAACCAATGGTATCTATTTGAGTGAAGATATTCACGATCCGACTGGCAGATTGGATGATGCACTTAATAAAGTAATATCCGCAGAAAAAGCTGAAATAAAAATGCATAACTATCAAAAACGTCACCAGATCAAAAACTATAATTCTTCAGAAAACAGACCCATGAATTTTGTTGAATCGATCAATATGGCACTGCAAAACGGTTTAATTGACTACCATGAGCTCAAAGTTATCTATCAGGCCTATATTGCTCGTGAAGAGGTCATAAAAGTAGATGACTTTAATCAAGATTTACAATAACAAAGTAGTAGCAAAGAACACTATCAGTTTAAAGAGGAAATGATAATGTCAGACAAAGATAAGAGTTCAATAAAAACTGTTTATGTTGTTGATGGCCAAAGGACACCTCAATTAAAATCTAAAGGTAGACCAGGCACATTCAGTGCAAGTGATTTAGCGGTTGCAGCCGCACGTGCATTATTGATTAAAATGCCCTTCTCGGCTGATAAACTCGATGAAGTTATTATTGGTTGTATGATGCCAGATGCCAGTGAAGCCAATATTGCCCGTCAGGTTGCCATAAGGATTGGTTGTGATAAGAAAATCTCTGCCTGGACCGTTCAACGCAATTGTGCATCAGGTTTGCAAGCCATAGACAGTGGTATGAATAGCATACGCAGTGGTCAATCTGAGATGGTATTAGTTGGCGGAACAGAAGTCATGTCAAGAGCACCCGTCATGTGGAATAACGCCATGATTAACTGGCTATCTAACTGGTTCCATATTCGCAGTCATAGTTTTCTTGATAATCGACAATATATCAGTCAACTATTACATTTAAGACCCGCCTTTTTTAAACCTGTTTTTGCATTATTAAAAGGCCTAAAGGATCCTCTGATTGATCTCTCAATGGGTCAGACCGCTGAAAATTTAGCCTGGCGATTTAATATCTCTCGTCAAGATATGGATCAATATGCATTACAAAGTCATATGCGCCTGAGCAATGCAATTGATCTTGGACGATTTGATAATGAAATAACACCAATTTACGATAATAATAATCATTATTTTTCATATGATGATGGCGTCAGAAAAGAATCAACACTCGAAAAACTAGCAAAATTAAGACCTGTCTTTGATAAAAAAAATGGTTCCGTCACGGCAGGAAATAGTGCTCAAGTGAGTGATGGTGCAGCAATGATGATTCTTGCCAGTGAAAAAGCAGTTAAAAAGTACAATTTAACAGTACTTGGAAAATTAATTGACTGCCACTGGTCAGGATTAGCACCAGAAGAAATGGGACTTGGTCCTGCTCATGCCATTCCACATTTATTAGAGCAAAATCACATCAATATCAGTGATGTCGATTTTTGGGAAATTAACGAAGCATTTGCCGCTCAAGTCATTGCTTGTCAAAAAGCATTAAATGATGATGATTTCTGTAAAAACGAATTAGGCCTGGACAATAAAGTAGGAAAAATTCCTGAAGACCATTTAAATATTGATGGCGGTGGTGTCAGTTTAGGACATCCTGTTGGTGCCAGTGGAACCCGTGTTGTCCTACATCTTCTTAAAACATTAAAAAGGCATGCATTACTTAAGACTGAAAACTTAAACCCTTCTCTTGGAATCGCATCCCTCTGTATTGGTGGAGGTCAAGGTGGTGCCCTTCTAATGGAATCAGTTATTCAAAATCAACGTCCCGTTAAAACAGTTAAACAAAACATTTAAATAAATAGAATAGAGCGAGGAAATGACAATGAAGACTTCCTATACCAATTGGCAATTAGAAAAAGATGAAAAACAAATTTATACCTTAAATCTGAATAAGCCTGATACATCTGCCAATGTCTTATCGCAAGACGTTCTCATTGAATTACAAAGCATACTTGATGATATGAAAAAAATTCCTGCCCGAGCCTTAATTTTTCAATCACGAAAGAAGGATTGTTTTATTGCTGGAGCTGATGTCAATGAATTTTCTCAATTTGATCAAAGTAGTACAGCCTATAGCGAAGCCTTACAGGCCATTCAACTTGGTCAACACGTCATGAATAGCATTGAAAATTTACCATTCCCTACCTTTGCATTAATCAATGGGCATTGTCTAGGTGGTGGAATGGAATTAGCACTGGCCTGCAATTATAGAATTGCTTTAGAAAGTTCCATAACCAGAATAGGTTTACCAGAAGTAAAATTAGGTATTCATCCTGGATTTGGAGGCTCTGTCAGAAGCAATCGATTATTAGGCGTATTTAAAGCAATGAACCTAATGTTGTCAGGTAGAACATTATCGGTCAACAGTGCAAAACGATTTGGTTTAATTGACAACATCATATCAGATAAAATAACAGGCCATCATTTCAGTCATACAGTCAATCAATGGCTTGATGATTCGCTAAACAAAAAGGACAGTTTAATAAAAAAAATACAAGCACAACATATACGCCCCTTCTATCTCAGTTTTTTAGAACTCAATTTCATTCGTCCAATCGTTGCCTATCTACTAACGAGATTGGTAAGTAAGCGAATTAAAAAAGCCCATTATCCAGCTCCCTTTGAATTAATCAACCTTTGGCAGCTTCATGCAGGAAATGATGATTTTATGATGAAAAAAGAAGCTGAATCAGTTGCAGGATTAATTACCAGTGAAACAGCTCAAAATCTCATTAGGATATTTCAATTACAAAACCAGTTAAAAAGTTTGGCTCAACCTTCAAAAAAGGATACTGAAGATAAACCAATACAACACATTCATATTATTGGTGGTGGTGTAATGGGAGGTGATATTGCCATCTGGTGCGTTTATAAAGGGTTCACTGTTAGCATTCATGATCAGGCAAATGAAGTACTGGCAAATTTAGTCAAACGAGCAAATCAATTTTTCAAATTGAAATTGAAAAAAAAGCATTTGTATCAATCAGCCATGGATAGATTAATACCCGACATCAATAACAATGGGCTTAAAAAGGCCGATCTTATTATTGAAGCCATTATAGAAAACATCTCAGCAAAGCAATCTGTTTTCAAAAATGCAGAACAATTAGCAAAATCAAACTGTCTTTTTGCAACCAATACATCCAGCATCCCATTGGATGATATTTCACAGGTTTTAACCGATCCATCGCGTTTAGTCGGCATACACTTTTTTAATCCGGTTTCAAGAATGCCATTAATTGAAATCGTCAGCTCAAACAAGACTTCACAACAATCCAAAACAGCCGCACTGCAATTTTCAGGTTTGATAGGGAAATTACCACTTCCTGTGACCAGTACACCAGGTTTTCTTGTCAATCGAGTATTGACTCCTTATCTACTTGAAGCAATGGAACTCTATAGTGAAGGAGTGCCTGCTGAATACATTGATAAAGCTGCTAAGCAATTTGGAATGCCTATGGGCCCCATCGAACTATCAGATAAAGTTGGCTTAGACATCTGTCTTTCAGTGGCCAGTAATTTATCACAACATCAAAATATACGAGTGCCCGACACACTGACAAAATGGGTAGAACAAGGCCGCTTAGGACTCAAAACCAATATGGGTTTTTATCAGTACAAAAAAGGAAAATCCATTAAAAATAAAACTCATTATCAGGGCCTTTCACTCGAACAAATAAGCAATCGACTTATGTTTCGATTATTTAATGAGGCTGTTGCCTGTCTCAATGAAAAAGTCGTTGAAAATGATGACTATCTTGATGCAGGAATTATATTCGGTACAGGGTTTGCTCCTTTTTTAGGCGGTCCAATGCATTATATTAAGCATCAGGGTATTGATGAGATGGATCATACTCTCATTGATCTCTCTAAAGATTATGGCACGCGTTTTAATCCTGTAATGGGCTGGAATACATTGTCATCAGTACTTTAAAATTAAAGCTCAATAGTTGGGGTATGTATCATGAAAAATTCAAAGAATAAAAATGAAGCTATTCTTATTAGAAATATAATAAAACCCATTACACCAGGAAAAGCTGGCACACTCGCAGGACTGTTTCTTGAAAGAGTACATGCTTCGCCTAATAAAACAGCCTATCATTATTATGACAAAAACAGAACAATCTGGAAAAGCCTTACCTGGTCAGATGCTTATATTGAAGTTTCAAAATGGCGTTTAATATTTAAAAAGTTGGGTTTAAAATCAAATGATAATATTGCCATTATGATGAGAAACAGTCCCAACTGGATATTTTCCGAACAAGCCGCTTTAAGCCTAGGAATGGTCATTGTCCCTTTGTACCCTAATGATAGAGCAGAAAATATTGCCTATATACTTGAAGATGCCAATATTAAATGTTTTATCGTCGAAAATCATACACAAATTGAATCTCTTTCTTCAATTTATAAACAAATAAATGAATTAACCGCATTGGTTACTATTGAAAAAATAACATCAATTACTGCTACAAATAAACTTTATAATGACATTAAAAAACCTGTCTTATATTCATTTGAACAATACTGTTCTGACAGTATAAAAATTGAAAATAACAGTTCTGAATGCTACACACCAGAAACACAATACCAGGATTATAGTACACCAGAAGCATTAGCAACTATTGTCTACACCTCAGGTACAACGGGAAAACCTAAAGGTGTTATGCTCAGCCATAGGAATATTTTATTTGATACATGGGCATCAATTTCAGTGGTTGAATGTGAAAGCAATGATCTATTTTTATCTTTCTTACCCCTATCCCATATGTTTGAACGAACTGCAGGTTATTACATCCCAATGATGTCAGGCGCTGAAATTGCTTATGCACGTTCAGTGGATGCTTTACCCGTTGATTTGCAATCAGTAAAACCCACTGTTTTGGTGACAGTGCCAAGAATTTTTGAAAGAGTTCATCAAAAAATTGTCACTAAACTGAGTAAGCAATCATCATTTGCCAAAAACTTATTTAACCTCACAATAAAAATTGGCTGGAATCGATTTCTTTATCAACAGCATAAACGTACCTGGTTTCCATCCCTGCTTTTATGGCCCTTATTGAATAAAATAATCGCCCGAAAAGTCATGGAAAAACTGGGAGGGAATCTTCGCTTAGCCATCAGTGGAGGTGCCCCGCTTTCCAATGAAATTGCACAATTTTTTATTGGCCTCGGTTTAACAATCACCCAAGGCTATGGTATGACTGAGGCAGGCCCAGTCATAAGCACCAATAAACTGGATGATAATGATCCATTCAGTGTTGGACAAATACTGCCTGGCATTGAAACCCGTTTTGAAAAAAATGGCGAATTATTAGTAAAAGCTAAGAATGTGATGAAAGGTTACTGGAATAATGAAAAAGCGACCAAACAAATCATAAACTCAGATGGCTGGTTACACACAGGAGACAAAGCTGAATTAAAAAACAATCATCTTTATATTACGGGTCGTGTTAAAGAAATTCTGGTGTTAAGTAATGGCGAAAAAGTACCACCTGCTGACTTAGAAATGGCCATTTGCAGTGATCCAAGCTTCGAGCAAGCAATCGTCATTGGAGAAGCTAAACCCTACTTAAGTGCTATAGTCGTAATCAATGAAGAAATGTGGAATGACATTGCCAAAGATGCCCATATTAATACATCAGAAAAAAATGCTCTACAAAATCGAAGATTGTGTCATTTTGTCACAAAAAAAATATCAACATTATTATCTTCTTTTCCAGGTTATGAGCAAATACGCCGTGTTAAGCTCATTTTAAATCCATGGACAATTAATAACGGCATGCTCACACCAACAATGAAGCTCAAACGCAATAAAATACTGGCCAATTACAAAGAAGATATCAATAATTTATATGCTGGACATATGTAACAGGGCCCATTTATCCGTAATAGTTACTGGTCATAATTGGCAAAGTATCATGGGTATAGGGCATAAGAAGTGACTACGTACATTGACTCATATTAAGTTTCATCTACCTGGTTTATAATTATTATCATTCACAGACAGATTTTATGGAGCTAACGATGTGCATCACACCAAGTTCCTCAGGAAAAATACAAATACAATTCAAACAGTATCCATATTATTGATAACTCCATGATAGCAATCATTTTTTCCTTTTGCAGAAAATAACTGCGTTTTTCAAACCTCTTTTCCATTCAATATTGACACAAAAATCATCTGTTTACCAAAATATTTATTCAATCCAGCATAGAATTACTGCTCTTTATAAACTATATTCAAAACATAAATATAATCATAGAGGGATCACAGTTCTTTGATCAAAATAGAACGTATTGTTGATCCATATCAGTATAAAAATACCTTTTTTAATACTCCTACTCTATAATAATACTAACGACTTCAATGTTTATAATATTCATATCAGATTTTGGATTTAATATGTGAGAGCAATTACAAAACAAACTGAAAAATGGCTGAATCAGCCCTCACCAAGCCAAAGAAGGTGATAAAACGGGTAAAAGCCAGATTGGCTCCAGTACAAAATAATGCCATTGGCTTTAAAAAGAGTTCTGAAATTTCTGATGATTTTGAACGTTTTTAAAACCATTAATCGCTTGAACTTAATAAACAGGATGAGAGGAAGCACAAATGTCACTTGAAGAAATTGTCAATGAACTGGCTGTGACAGAACAGGATCAACATTTAACCTTTGATTTATCAGGTGAAGAACTTGCTGTTCCTGTGATGAACATTCGAGAAATCATTCGCTTCGGTAAATTAACTAAAATGCCTATGGTCCCTAATTTTATTGAGGGTGTGATTAATTTACGTGGAAACGTGGTCCCTGTCATCAATTTGGCCTCTAAGTTTGCTCTGGGTATCAATAATAACGACAAGCGAACCTGTATTATTATTATGGAAGTTGACATTGAAGATGAAGCAGTTGTTATGGGTATTGTCGTTGATAAGGTGTTGCAAGTCATCGAAATTCCTGATGATGAAATTGAACCAACCCCAACGTTGGGTGCCAAGATACAGACAAATTTTATAAAAGGAATGGCTAAAAAAGAAGATGGTTTCACTATTATTCTCGACATAAGCCAGGTACTTTCTGCAGAAGAAGTAGCAATTGTCAGCGATATCCACAAAAAGTCTGATAAAGATGATCAATAGAGTTTGTTACATGACAGTAGAGACAAGGCATGCCATGTCTCTACCATTTAAAAAATGCACTGAATGGAGATATTTCAATGGATTTAATACAATTAAGTGGTAATTGCAGTATTTATGAAATCACTCAACTGCATCAGCAGATCCATGATAACTGGCCGACCCAAACAGACTTAAATCTAGATGTCTCTAATATTTCGCAAGTCGATGCATCATTTATACAATTACTGGCCAGTTGTAAAAAACAGGCTAATAATAACAATCATTTATTTAAATTAGTCAATCCTTCTGAGCAACTATTGAATAAAATCAAGGCCATGTTCTTAAATGATTATTTTTTCAACACAGAGTCACCTGAAACTGAAGGAAGTTAATTATGGAAATTGATGAAAACATCCAAATTTTTATCTCTGAAGGTGAAGAGCTTCTTCAGGAAATGGAAGAATCGTTATTAGAGCTGGAAGAATCAGGCAATGACGATGAAGTCCTCAATAAGATATTTCGTGCTGCACATACCATTAAAGGATCGGCAGGATTATTTGGTTTTGATTATATTATCCACTTTACCCATGTCGTCGAAAATGTATTAGATGATATGCGTAACTGTCTTATTCCAACTTCATCTGAATTAATTACCGTATTAATGCGTTCTAGAGATTATATCATTACTCTTCTGGATGGTATTGCTGATGACTTTGAAGGAGACAAAGCCGAAGAAGAAGAGCTCATTAACCTTCTCAATGCATTTAAATCCAGCGGTGCCGAGTCTTCAGTTTGTGAAACAGAACAGATTTCTGATGAAAGCACATCAGACAATGCTGCTACAGATAAATCAGAAGAACAGGCACAAACCAACCATTATCATATTTCCTTACGTCTAGGAGCTGATACATTCCGGATGGGTTTTGATCCTGCGTCAATGTTTCGACAATTATCTGATTTAGGAGAAGTTAAAGAAGCAGTCTTTATCCCTCAGAATCTCCCCTCTTTAGAGAATATTGATCCTGAAGGCTGTTACTTAGGCTGGGAAATTGCCCTGGTCAGCAATGTTAAAAAAGAAGAAATCAGTGAAATATTCCAGTTCGTTGATGTTTCTCAACTCACTATTCTACCCCCTCAAAGTCACTTTTCTGATTACAAACATTTGATCGAGCAGTTACCTGAAGAAGAAATGGCTCTGGGACAGATTCTTATCGAAACTGGCAGCCTGACTGAAAATGAACTGCAAAGTATTTTAAATGAACAAAAAGAAAAATCAGATTCTGGAGAATCACCTTCCAAACACTTAACAGGTGATTTATTGGTAGAAAACCAGATGGTTCAAAAAGAAGTGGTTGAAGAAGCTTTAAATAAGCAAACAAAAGTCCGTGAACAAAAACAAAAAGCACTAACCTTTGTCAAAGTAGATTCATCCAAATTGGACAAATTGATTAATCTTGTCGGCGAATTGGTCATTAATGGTGCCAAACTGAATCAAATCACTGAAGATTTAGTTAAAACCACAGCTAATGAAGAACTGGAAGAGACTATGGAAGGTTTAACCATGTCTCTTGAAGAACTCCGTGAAATTGCATTGGGACTCAGAATGGTCCCCATAGGTATGACGTTTAATCGTTTCCATCGAGTCGTACGTGACACCTCTAAAGATCTGGATAAAGAAATCAAGCTGGAAATTTATGGTGCAGAGACCGAACTTGATAAAACGGTCATTGAAAAAATCGGAGATCCTTTAATGCACCTGATTCGTAATTCACTGGACCATGGCATAGAAATGCCCGATGTTCGTCAACGTGCAGGAAAACCAAGCGAAGGTATTATTACTTTAAAAGCACAGCATGAAGCAGGTTATATTACGATTCAAATTCTGGATGATGGTAAAGGGCTTGATCCTGTTGCACTACGTACCAAAGCCATTGAGAAAGGCATTATTGATGAAAGTAAAAAATTGAGTGATCAGGACTGTTATAATCTGATTTTTGCTGCTGGCTTTTCAACTGCGGAGCAAGTCAGCAATATTTCCGGGCGTGGTGTTGGAATGGATGTGGTACGACGAAATATTGAATCACTCCGAGGCAGTGTTTATATTGACTCAGAACTGGGAATTGGCACAACCATCACCATTCAGCTCCCACTGACTTTGGCAATTATTGATGGCTTTAATGTGAGTATTGACGATGAATCCTATATTTTTCCTCTGGATATGATTCATGAATGTCTGACTTTAACTCCCGCTCAAATAAAAGAAGCAACAGTACAAAACTACATTACTTTAAGAGAAGATGTTTTACCCATTGTTCACTTAAAAGAATATTTTGATACCAATAATGAGAACAACAACTATAATACAACTTATATGCGTCATCATGACAGAGAGCGCCACAACATCGTTGTGGTAGAATTTGCCAATCAGAAAATAGGGTTAATAGTGGATGAATTACTTGGTGAAGTTCAGGCCGTTATAAAACCATTAGGACGTGTATTCAAAGGACTGTCTGGTTTTGCTGGATTTACAATTCTTGGTAGCGGAATGGTTGCTCTGGTACTGGATATACCCAGTCTCATCAAAGAAGTTGTCGGCAATGAGCATAAATATTTTGACTCATTGAAACAAAAATCCATTTCATCCCGAGGAAACAGGAACCTACATTAAACACTATCAAATTCAGGAAAGAAATGAACAAACTCGCTCTATTTCAACTTAATGATCAGGAATTTGACAAATTACGTCAGCTTATCCACTCAAAAGCGGGCATATCAATGTCAGATGCCAAACGTTCTTTAGTGGCAGGTCGCCTAAGAAAGCGTTTGGTGAGTTTAAATTTAAGCAGTTATAATGAGTATATAAGCTACTTAAAGAAAGACGAACACGCTAATACAGGTGAAATGCAGCGTTTCATTGATTTGTTAACCACCAATGAAACCTGGTTTTTTCGCGAAGAAAGGCATTTTGATTTTTTAAAAAAATATTTAAAAGATCAGCCTGTTTCTCAAAGTATCAATATCTGGAGTGCTGCCAGTTCCAGTGGCGAAGAAGCGTATAGCATTGCCATGACATTAGCAGAAACAATGGGACTCAGCAGTCCATGGCAAATTTTAGGCACTGATATTTCAAGTGAAATTCTCGATAAAGCAAAAAAAGGACTTTACATGAAATCCAGAATGAAAGGTCTTCCTTTACCTCTTAAAAAAAAGTACATGCTCAATGGTGTCCGCACCTATGAAGACTATCTTGCAATTGCCCCGGAATTAAAAAAGAAAACCCAATTCAAAGCCTTTAATTTATTGAACTCCCCTCTTCCAGGGATCAAATTTGATTTCATTTTTTGTCGAAATGTTTTAATTTATTTCAATCAGGAAGATAAACAAAAAGTGATTCATCGATTAGTAGGATGTTTGAAAACAGGAGGCTATTTTTTTCCAGGGCACTCAGAATCATTACATGGACTTTATGACAAACTAAAAACAATTGAGCCGTCTGTCTATCAAAAAACGATAGATTAGAAAAATATGGAATAGTAAATTATAGATTTATAATAACTATCAATTAATCAAAAATACATAAGTTTATAAACTGAAATCTATAATAAATAGGTAGATATTTAAGAATGTCAAAAATTAAAGTAATGGTGATTGATGACTCCGCATTAGTTCGAAAACTAATGACAGAGTTACTTAATACTGACAAAGACATTGAAGTCATTGCTCAAGCACCCGATCCAGTCTTTGCTTTAGAGAAACTAAAAAAAATTAAGCCTGATGTCATTACCCTCGATATTGAAATGCCCCGAATGGATGGGATTACCTTCTTGGGAAAACTCATGTCAGCTAATCCTATTCCTGTTGTCATTTGTTCCAGTTTAGCTGAAACAGGTGCTAAAACCACTATGGAAGCCATCAAACAAGGTGCTGTAGAAATTATTACCAAACCTAAAATGGGAGTGAAAGGTTTTTTACAGGAATCCTCTATTGAAATAATTGATGCTGTTAAAGCAGCATCTCGCTCACGGGTTAGAAAAAGAGCGAAACCCATAGAAATTGAAAAGAAAAATACTGCAGATGTGATTATTCCACAAAGCAATAAAGCCATGTCAGAAACAACTGAAAAAATTATTGCCATTGGTGCATCAACGGGTGGTACTCAGGCATTACGAGATGTATTGGCCAGAATGCCTGCCATCTCTCCTGGTATATTGATTGTGCAGCATATGCCAGAAAAATTTACCACAGCATTTGCAAGTCACTTAAATGAACTGAGTGAAATGGATATTTCTGAAGCAAAAAAAGGCGATCGTTTGATTCCTGGACGAGTGCTAATCGCTCCAGGTGGACAGCACATGCTCCTTAAACGCAGTGGTGCTTTCTATCATGTTGATATTATTGATGGTCCTCTCGTCAGCCGACACAGGCCATCAGTGGACGTCTTATTTCGCTCAGTAGCCCGTTTTGCTGGCAGTAACGCAGTAGGATGTTTAATGACAGGCATGGGCGATGATGGTGCGCAAGGTTTATTGGAAATGAAAAATTCAGGTGCACTCACTTTTGCTCAAGACGAAGCAAGCAGTGTCGTGTTCGGCATGCCCAAAGAAGCCTGGAAGAAAGGGGCTACCGATACATTAATTTCCCTTGACGATATTCCGCAAACACTCTTAAATGCATGCTCTGGTAGAAGAACAGCCACGACACGACGATAGTTCAGGAGATTATAAATGAAAATAATCAGTATTATTATAATGATGATTGCCCCCATAATAATGACATTACTTCATTCCAGTATGATCAATTACATTGTTAGCGCATTTGTGTTGCTCATTGGTTCTTATCTTATTTATATAACCCTAAAATATTCAAATAAAACGCATCATATTGCTGATGAAATTGAAGAGCTTCAAAACCAGACTGAAGAAAAACAGAAATCCATACATCTCGTTCTAAATTACTCTTCTACCGCTTTGCCTGTGCATATTGAGCAAATTAATACTGTGGTAAATTCAACTGAATCCGCCACTTTATCTCTTGGTGACAATTTTTCCACATTACTAGACCAGATTAATACTAATGTTATCAATTCAGAAAATATAAAAAATACTCTTTTACAGCCAGACATTGGATTAATTGATCGTCTTAAAGGAAATGAAAAAGTATTAAATAAATTAGAATCTGGTTTCATCAACCATGGACAGCAAAGCAGCAATTTAAAAGAACAATTTCTACAGTTTAGGTTACACAGTAAAGTCATTAATGAACTGGCTGATCGTATTGGAGACATCGCAGGCACTACCAATTTGTTAGCACTCAATGCCGCCATTGAAGCAGCACGTGCTGGAGAACATGGCCGGGGATTTGCTGTTGTCGCTGATGAAGTGCGTAACCTATCAATGCAATCCACTGAAACAGCAGAAGAAATACGTGAGAGCTTAGGCCAGTTTGCTTCAATTATGGATACTTACGAAAATAGCATCTCTGATTTTGTAACAGGTCAGGAAAACATGTTTGATGGTTTTAAAACAGAAATGGATAGCCTGGCCATTGAATTAGATGATGATATTGATTTGCTTAATAGTAGCTTAGAAGGTCTTGTGACTGATACAGAATCAGTCCAAACATCCATTTCCGAAGTAATGATTTCTCTTCAATTTTCAGATACTACTCGTCAGATTTTAGAACATGTTCAAGAAGATCTCAGTAAAATAACCAATGATATTCGTGAACTAGATATATTAGTTGAAAGCAAGGATATTGAAGAATCCAGAAAACTGGAGGAAGACATTGCCAATCGTTATACTATGAAGAGTGAAAGACAGGCATATAAAAGAGCCACAGAGCAAACTAAAAATCCTTCTGGCAAGACTGCAAACACAGAACCAGAATTTTTGTCAAATGATGATAAAAAAGAGGAAGAAGACGATGGAATTACTTTCTTATAAACATTATAGACAATAACTCATTTAAAATTTAATTTGGCTTTAAGCCAGTACTCAGGAGCATATAAATGGGAAAGAAAATACTTTTTGTTGATGACTCAGCTTCGATGCGTCAAGTGGTTGGCATTGCCTTGAAAAATGCAGGCTATGAAGTCACAACTGCAGTTGATGGTCAAGATGGAGTCAGTAAACTGAGCGAACGTTTTGCTGCCATTGTCAGTGATTTAAATATGCCCAATATGAATGGCATTGAGATGATAAAGGCCATTAAACAAGATGCCAATAATAAATTTGCACCTATCATTATGCTCACAACTGAATCGTCTGATGAGATGAAAAAACAGGGACAGGCAGCAGGTGCTAAAGTTTGGATTGTGAAGCCATTCAAGCCTGACCAACTGATTGGAGTCTTAAAAAAACTATTAGGTTGAAACTCATTATAGATTATGGTCAGAATATCTGATGTTACAGTCAAGGATGAACAACTTTATTGGGATCACCGATTTAAACGGCATGCGATTAAATTGCTACCAGGTGACTTTGATGTTGTTGATGGTGATCAAATGTTAGTTACCGTATTAGGTTCTTGTATCGCTGCCTGTATCCGCGATAATAAAAACGGTATTGGTGGTATGAATCACTTTCTGTTACCAACTGAAAAGATAAATGGCCGTGCAAAAAGATATCTCGACTACGAATCAGAAGCAACACGCTATGGTGACCTTGCTATGGAGCAACTGATCAATAAAATTATAGCCATGGGTGGCAAACGAGAAAACCTGGAAGCCAAAATTTTTGGTGGTGCAAAAATGTTTACCGCCAGCCTCTCGGACATTGGGTCACAAAATATTGCCTTTGTCACTGAATATTTAAAAATAGAAAAAATTCTTGTTGCCAAAAATGATACTGCAGGCATTAATGCACGAAAAGTCTATTATATCCCTGCGACAGGTGACGTTTTTTTAAAACGAATCACCCGCACAAACAATAACACCATAGAACTACGTGAGCGAAGATATATGTCTGAGGCTAATGCCGCAAGAACAACGGCCCAGATAAGCTTCTTTGATTAAAGAAAAGGCATTTATTATTAAAAAATATTTTTTTCCAGAAAAATCACGTGGATTTAAAGGCAAACGCTGGCTTGATATAAGCTTACGAAGCATACATTTAATGGGCTTACTGGGCGTAGCAGGTGGTTTTATTTTTCATGTAGAAGAATCTATCTGGCTCCCCTACTTTGTCATCACCCTAATATCAGGTTTTGCCATGGTCATGCTCAGTCTTTGGACTCATGGTAAATGGCTATTGCAAAATAGAGGCCTGGCCATTATTTTTAAATTATTCCTTTTTATCATAATACCAGTAACGCCAGGCTATGAAACCTTTTTACTTCTTAGTATTGTTTTGATCTCAGGCGTTTCATCTCATGCACCTGCAAAATTTCGCTATTATTCTCCGTTTTATGGTCGCGAAATTTAGGCGCTTTTCACCCATTTAAAACATTTTAAATGGGTGAACCGTGACATAATCACCTGATTGTAGCGTTTCACTATCATGGTCTAAATAAATGAAACAATTCCCTTTACTCATTGAGCTTAAAACACCAGAACCCTGTTTACCTGTTGTTTTCACAACAAGACCTGAGTCAAAGTCCCGTTCAAGCACTCCTCGTTGTATTTCTGTCCTGCCAGGTAATTTTCTCAAAGAGGTTTGACAGGGGACTTGCAAATCAAATAACGATAAATCCTTATGCCCCAATAAAATTTTAATC
The DNA here is from genome assembly GCA_016744395.1 of Gammaproteobacteria bacterium. Classification (GTDB taxonomy): domain Bacteria; phylum Pseudomonadota; class Gammaproteobacteria; order GRL18; family GRL18; genus GRL18. Next base: position 50,411 of record JADGEK010000016.1, read on the forward strand.
GCAGGTCTGACAAAATACATAAAAGTAACCATAACTGCCACAGGATTTCCAGGCAATCCAAAAAAGTGGGCCTTATTAATCTGACCAAAAGTCAAAGGTCTTCCAGGTTTTAGATGTAACTTGCTAAAATGAATTTTACCTAAATCATTGAGACACTGTTTAATATAATCTGCATCACCCACTGAAACACCACCTGATGTAATGATCATATCAGCTTCAGAGGCTCCTAAAACAAGTGCATCCGTAATGGCTTGCTGATTATCAGGTATCACTCCCATATCAATTACATCAACACCTAAATCTTTGAGCATGCCATTGATTGTGTAACGATTGCTATCATATATTTGACTGCCTTCCAAAGATTCACCAATACTTCTGATTTCATCACCACTGGAGAAAATGGCCACTCGAACAGGGCGTTTTATTTTTAAAGAAGCCAGACCCAATGAGGCCAAAACGCCCATCTGTGCGGCACCCAGTTTTTGACCTGTCGATAAAACCACACTTTTTTTGGCGATATCTTCGCCAATATTACGGACATTCTGCCCCTTTTTTATACCCGAACTGATTTCAATTGTACTGCCTTTAACGACCACTTTTTCTTGCTCAATGACGGTATCGGCATGAACAGGCATTTTAGCACCCGTCATAATTCGTATACATTGACCATCAATCAGTTCTCCAGAAAAAGGAGTGCCCGCAAATGACGTTCCAATATTATCTAATTCACAACTCACCTCAGGAATATCGTTACTATTAAACGCATAACCATCCATTGCCGAATTTTGATAAACAGGCACATTGATAGGAGAAATAATATCTTCAGCAAGTGTCATGCCCAAAGCATTAGGTAAAATAACCGTCTGATGATTATTCAGAGGCTTAATGTGTGTTTTTATAATATCAACAGCATCATCAACAGAAATTGTCTTACTCATAAATAACCCCATTTATTTAATATTTTTTATTCTACATTTCATTGAATTCCAGGATTGCAAGATATGTTACATCTTCCAGTTAACCCTACATCAATCAAAGGCTATTTCACTGACACAGAGCGGTCTCACAATTAGAAACACATCAAAACTTTTGTATGCAATAAGAACGAGTATTAATAATTGGCTACTATTCTTTCAGGTATATAGTGAGCCAGGTTTACCAAATATTAAAAGTTTTTTAAGTTTCTATAAATTCTTTTGTTAAAAGTTTTTCAAATTCTTTAGCAGGTAGTGGCTTACTGAAGAAAAAACCCTGTATTTCATCACAACCCATTTGCTTTAAGAGCAAATATTGCTCTTCCTCCTCAACGCCTTCGGCAATCACTTTAAGACCTAGATCATGTGCCATTATGATGGTCGATTTAACAATAGCCTGCTCTTTATAGGAGCTTACTAAATTTATAATAAAGGCACGGTCAATTTTCAGTACATCAATAGGAAAATCTTTAATATATTCTAACGATGAATACCCCGTACCATAATCATCGATACTAAAGCTTATGCCCAAGTCCTTAATTTCATTAACCGTTTTAACAGATTTCTGAAAATTATCCATAGCCATACTTTCAGTAATTTCTATTTCCAGATATTGGGCTTCTAACTTTGAAGCATCTAAGGCTTGATGGATATCAGCCAGTAATGCTTCATGCTTAAATTGTTGCACTGACAAATTGATAGAAACAGGTATTTTTGCTAGACCTTTCTCCTGCCATTCTTTATTTTGTCGACAAGCTTCTTGTATCAACCAATTACCGATAGGAATAATTAAACCTGATTGTTCAATTAATGGGATAAAGACAACAGGACTAATAATCCCTTTATCTGGAGAGTTCCACCGCATTAATGCTTCAGTACCTACAATTATGCCCGTTTTGGCATCTACTTTTACCTGATAATATAATTGTAATTCATTATTATCGAGAGCATTATGCAGATCTGAGTCTAATAAAAGTTTTGTTAAAATACTTGAATTTAACTCTTCAGAATAAAACTGATACTGTGCTCTACCCTGTTTTTTAGCTTCATACATAGCAGCATCTGAATTTTTTAACAATGCTTCGTGGGTGTTTCCATCTTGAGGATAAACAGCAATTCCAATGCTACCCGTTATACGTAATGAATTATTATTCAAAATAATTGGCTTACTGATTTGAGATAAAATTTTCTTAACGGTCTTTACCAAGGAAAAAGAATTAACTTTATTATATCCAGATAAAATAACAACAAATTCATCACCACCAAGTCGAGCCACTATATCTGTTTTTCGTAAACAGTGACTGATTCGTTTAGCCACTTGCTTAAGCAAGTTATCACCAACCATATGGCCCAGCGAATCATTAATATATTTAAACCCATCTAAATCCAGAAACAAAACAATTGGCGTTAGACCTTCTCTTTCTGCCTGATTAATTGTAAACTTTAAATGATCATTAAACATTAATCGATTTGGCAAACCAGTCAATGTATCATAATGAGCCTGATGATAAATTTGTTTTTCCCATGATGCATTGGCAAAAGCAACAGCAATACGATCTGCAAATTCTTTGCCCCATTCTTTTTCCAACTTTGAAAATATTGGTTGTTGATGATAGGCAAAACAAAGAAAAGCAATATTACACCCCTGACAACGAACTGGAATAATTAAAAAATATTTAAAGCCATTATTTATCAGAGGACGGACAAAATCATGAAACGGCGTTTCATTTTCATCTAATTCAATTAGCTCTTTTTCTGATAAGACCGTTAATATATTTATATTAATTTGATAATTTTGTTGCAAAATTCCATTATTTATTTGAGTATCTGCTGTATACAGTATTGCAGGTAATTGTTTTTCTTTTGGTACTTTATCGCCTGAAGTTGCATCCTGATTTAATATTGTAATACTGACTAAATCTGAATCAAGAATATCATTAGCACGACTAATCACTACATTAATAATATCATTCATTTTTAATCGTGAGAGAATTAATTGATCCACTTCAGCTAAAGCTTTGAGTACATTCAGTTGTGAGGAAAGACGTTCTGACATTTGATTAAATGAAGTTGCCAACTGTCCAAATTCATCTTTTCTCTTAATAGAAACGGGCTGGCTAAAGTCATTTCTTGCAATGCAAGATATACCTTTCATCAGAGCATCTAAAGGACGCATTTGCTGACGAATCATTAAAAAACTAATATATACGACAAAAATTAAGGTAATAGCAATTACACTGTAAAAGAGTTTATTAAAATCTTTTTGATAAAACACTGATTCTGCTTTAGGTTGGACAAAAACAATCATCCAATCTTTTTGGAAATAATGGTATTCTAAAAATAAATTATTAAAGCCAGCATAAAGAGGACTTGTATTATCTGGCCAAATTAACTTTCCTCTTGAGGGCAAATCAACATTTGAAACCATTGTAGTCAAAGTATGCTTAATTTCAGATTTGGAACAAAACAAGGCTTCTTTTATATGATTGAAAACACAAAAGCCAGTCCGTTGATCAAAATCATCATCATTCCCCAATAACTCTTCAAGATTAAGAACAGAGATTAATAACGCCTTTTGTTTATCAGTTCTTTTCTTTTTTGACGAAATCAATAACCTAATCATTATAATTTCAGGGAAATGAGACAACGGTTTGCTTTTAACCTTAATTAATGTTTTTCCATTTTTCAGAAAACGAGATTCTTCAACAGATAAATCATCAAAAGCAGATGAATTACCCCAGTAATTTTTTTCTGAAGAATCATTTTTTAACAAAGTAAGGCTGGAAAACCAGCTCATATGGGTCTTTTTTAATTGCCATTCAGAAATATCATTCTTTACAGAAATTAATGATTCAATTTGCATCATCGCAGTATGTCTTGCAGACAAGCGATCGCTTAGCACATAAGAATAAGCCTTGGAGTCTTTTTGCAGTTGTATTTGTATACTATCTTCAGTTACTTGCTCTATTTGACGAGCAGAAAAGAAAGCAAAGATAAAAATTGGCAGAAAAGCAGCAAGGATAAACAGAAGAAATGTCTTTTTAGCAACGGTATTATTAAAGGTTGTTAATTCTACTTTCATATAAAAATATTTAGCACCATAAGAATAATTTGAATTTGTATCAAAAAAAGCAGCCAGGTATTAATAGTCTTCAGCTGACCCGATAAATGAACCATTGTTAGCACGAATAATGTCATCACGACTCTGTTTGGCAGTTAAAGGTGATACAGACTGACCATCAGGACCCATACTGTAAAGATCGTATTCCGTATTAATTGGTACTAAATTCTTATCTTTACGTTTTTTTCCTTTACCACTAATCATTTCAAAATTTAGAAAAATATAAGGATTCCCCCAAGGGTCTTTTGGCAGTCCACCAAGCTCAGCAGTATTTAGAGGATAACGCAGTTTAGTTACATAAAACTGTGTAATACGTGCTTCTATTTCAACAATATCAGTCTTGGCAACTGCTATTTCACCTTTGAGAATATAATGATGATAAGAAGGTATTGCGATTGAAGCCAAGACACTAATAACAGCAAGAACTATGAGTAGTTCCAACAATGTTACCCCAAAAACTGAAATAGGCTTAAATGACTTTAATGATATGTTTTTCTTAGTTATAGGCATTGTCAATAGAATGGCTACTCAAAAAAATAAATTTTTAACCAAGTCTAAATGATAAGGAATTTAATGATACTTTGCAATCAATAAACTTAGAATTTTGATGATTGCTAGCAAAAATCAGCCTAAATCAGAAACACCATATTTTGTCAAATTTGATAGATATTCAGACAACAACATTCCTACCTACAAACGTTGGTTACTGCATTATTATTACAAAATTGATCATGCTTGTTCATAATTATAAATTAAAAATGGATTGAAGATAAATTCAAAGGAGTGTCTTTTTCTACCATTTTCCCCTGGTGCAAGTGCAGGTGACGATTAAAATTTAATTCGCCACTATGTGGGTCATGACTCGTCAAAACAACACCAATATGATCGGCCTTAAGTTGATTAATAATATCATAGGTACTGCTTCTGGAATGTTTATCCATATTCGCAAAAGGTTCATCTAATAAAATAAATTTGGGTTGAATAACCCATGAACGTGCGATAGCAATTCTTTGTTTTTCACCACCAGAAAGTGCATGACTTTTCCTATCGAAGAGATGTTGTAAGTCAACAAGACTTAGGGCTTCTTCTACTCTATTATCCACCTCAACTTTTTTTAAGCCTTTATGCTTTAAACCATAGGCAATATTATCATAAACCGTACCACTAAAAAGATAAGGCGTTTGATGCAGGTAGCAGAATTTTTGTCGTAATATTTTTTTTGATGAAGACCAGCTGCTTTTATTGATAGTATTATTGTAGGTCAATTGAAAACAATCAGGTTTCATAAGACCTGCAATAATTCTTAATAATGTCGATTTACCTGAGCCGTTTTGACCCGTCATTAAAATAAAGTCATCAGAGTTCATTTCAAAAAGAATATTATTTAAAATGATCTGTTTATTTCTTATGTAATTCATTTTATGGAGTTTAATACTTTCTGACTGTACTTTTGTAATTACTGTCATAAGGCGAGTTCACCTTTGCCTTGAAAATACATCAATAATAGATTAAGAAGCAAAGCCATGGCCAATAAAACAATGCCCAAAGCAATTCCCTGCGCAAAACTCCCTTTACTGGTTTCCAAGGCAATTGCTGTTGGAATGTTTCTCGTATAATGCAGTATATTTCCGCCGACCATCATAGAGCTGCCAACTTCAGCTATTATTCGACCAAAACCAGCAAGAACAGCAGCAGTCAAGCCAAAACGCGCTTCTTTTAGTACGGTAAATACTGCCCGAAAGGGATGTGCTCCAAGTGTAATTGCCGTTTCCCAGGCTCGCCTGTCAACTGACTGTAAGGTAGCATGACTCAAAGCCACTAACAGAGGAAAACAAAGTACCATTTGCCCAACAATCATGGCTTCTTGCGTAAATAACAGCTTTAAATCACCCAAAGGACCTGATCGGGAAAGTAACAAGTAGAGAGTTAAACCCACCACAACAGCAGGTATAGACATAGCCGTATTAAACAATGCGATGAAAAATCGACGCCCTGTAAACTGAAAATAGGACAAACCAAAAGCAATCAAAATAGCTAAAGGCGCAGAAAAAAGTATTGCTCTAAATGAAACACTAAACGATAAAAAAATAATTTCCCACAATTGAGCATCACCACTGAGAAGTAAAGTAAATGCCTGAGATGTGGCTGTCGATAAGTCATTCATAGTTCAATCATTTTCACTCATTTAAGCACACACAGAACAGTTCGGGTTTTTAGGTAATTGCATTGATTCCCATTGCATACTCAAAGCATCAAATAATAACACTCGCCCGAGTAAAACATCACCTTGCTTAACAATAAGCTTAATCACCTCTATGGCCTGCATACTCCCCATAACACCCACAACTGGTGATAAAATACCATTGGCACTACAGCTTTGATCAAATTCCTGACTGCCATTCTCACGCATACCATAACAGCAGTGATAACAGGGACTGTCCTTAGCACCACAATGATAAACTGACATTTGTCCTTCCCAACGGATGGCCGCAGCAGAAACCAGCCATTTATTTTTTTCAACACAGGCACGATTAATCTCAAAACGTGTTGTTAAATTATCAGTACAATCAACGATAATATCAGCCGAATCCACAGAGGATAATAATTGCCTACCTGTTAATTTTTCTTCCAATGTAATGATGTTAATTTTAGAATTAATTGCCTTCATTCGATGAGCACAAGAATTTACCTTAGACTGACCGAGACTCTTTTCATCGTGAGCAATTTGTCGTTGCAGGTTATTTAATTCAACTTTATCATGATCAGCAATGCTGATTTCACCGATTCCACTGGCGGCTAAATATAAAGCAACAGGTGAACCCAGTCCACCCACACCAATAATTAATACTTTAGCAGCCAATAGTTTTTGTTGACCTTCAAAATCAATTTCAGGCAACATGATATGTCGACCATAGCGTGATAAGTCATTATCATCCATTAGCCACCTCCACGTTGAAAAGAGATATCAAATTTTTTTATAAAATCTTTTTGTTGAAGCTCAGTACAATGATAAAAAGTAAAATGAACTAAAAGACGTGGAATAATTAAGGCACCAATCGAACGTTCTGCAAGCGGTGTTAAATTAATCTTAATTTTGAATCTCATCGGTTCTTTAAAATTCAAAAAGTCATTTGATTCAATTAAAATTTGACTGTCAGTGAGGCTTAGGGATATTTCTTGCTCAAATAAAGTGGAAAGACTTTTAGCAAAAAATTCAAATTGCCTAAAAAATTCGAGTTGAGAAAAACCCATTTCTTTTTTAACAGTCTTTTTTTCAGCAAGGGTTTGTTTAGAAGTTTCAAGCACCAGATAAAATCTCAACCACCCGCAACTTCAGGCCATAAGGCCAGAGTATCATTGTCTTTGAGAATGGTTGAGTCACGTTCAGGCGGGCACACAAATACACCATTTAAAATAACAAGATACGCTTCCTCACGATCAATTTTAAAAAAATCAATCACTTGATAAACACTCATATCATCATCAATTTCAACAATAACTTGATTCGCTTTGGCATTTGCTGGTAGATGCCGTTTTAAACCAGCAAAACATTTCAGTGTGATATTCATTTAATATGTCTTAAGGCATTTAAACCAATGGTTAGAACGAGTATTCTCTCTTAAACTGTCATTTTAAGAAGAAAAATAAAATAACGATCGTTTATATATTAGCAATATAGGCTTCCATTAAGCGAGTGGGATCATTCATTAAACGTTCTTTCCAAACACCCAACTTGACTTTCCCCCGAATCAACCCTCGAACAACACCAATATGCTGAGTATGCCCAAGAGAACTGATTCCAACAAGATGTTCACCCTTAAATTGAAGGTTGAGATAACGGAAATTTTGTTCATCTAAAAGAACACTTTCTTCACCACCTTCCACACCCATCCATTGGCCAAAGGAAGTGGATATTAAGCCCATGGTATCTAATATATTCATATTAATACTACCATGATGTACACAACTATTGTTCTCAACCATATTGATCGCAGCAATACGGCCATGTTCTACTGCAGTTGGCTGAATGGCCTGTATGCTCCATGATTGATCAGAAAAATCCAGTCCCTGGGCTACATCGCCTGATGCATAGACATTCTCTATATTAGTCTGTAAGAACTCATTGACCAGGATACCCTGGTCTAATTTAATATCAGAGCTTTCAAGAAAGCCCGTATTCGATTTAACACCCGTGGCACAAATCACTAAATCTGCACTTAAAGGGTCAGAGTTTTTCAGATTCACTTGCAGAGGCTTTGCTTTAGCTTCACTAATCGAGATAACTTGTTCACTGGTTAAAATCCTAACGCCTTTGGATTCACACCAGGATTTTAATAAGCCACCCGCAGACTCATCCATCATTCTAGGGACCATTCGATCACCCATTTCAACCACCGTGAGATTGACTCCGCGTTTGAGTAATGACTCCAGAATGATACAACCAATAAATCCAGCCCCCATTAAGACCAAAGATGAGCCTGGTATAGCTTTTTTAGCAATATTTCGAGCATCTTCCAAAGTCCAGCAATTATAAACATGATTTGAATTAATGCCTTCAATAGGCGGTGATGTAGCAATCGCACCTGTGGAGACCAATAATTTATCATAAACAAGTTCCGAGCCATCGGACAAGACTAAAGTATTATCTTTAGTCTTCACCTCACTCACCAACTCATTGACCAGCGTAATGCCTTGTTCATTAAATGAATTGCTTTTATGGCGTATATGAGTGCCATCTTCTGTAATTTTCTCTTCAAGAAAATAAGGAATGGCCATACGTGAATAGGGTGGTTCTTTGTGCCCTTTGATCAAAGTAATTTGTGCATTTTGATCCAACTTCCTGATGTTTTCAGAAGCAATTACCCCTGAAGGACCTGCGCCAATGATGATATAGTGCATAAAGTCCTATCCTTTCAAACCAAGTCGTTGCTTAGTTTCATCAGTCGGTATACCCTCTTCACTCCAGCCCCGTAACTGATAATATTCAGGCATCATGGCGTCAACCTGAGACACGAGCCCTTTTGCTGGACCTGTTTTTGCAGCTTCTTCACGAAGGCGTGGGGGTAAAGTATCATCGGCACTGGTAATACCCGCTTTAAGATTAAACTCACGCTCCATATTCCAGATGCGTTCACCCACCTTCAATAAATAATCCACAGTCCATTCACTGCCACAAGCGCCTTGGATCTGCGGTGCAATATTATCAAGCGTCCAGGCAAAAGTAGTAAACAGACACAAACCACTTGAATCAACAGATGCAGTGATATCCTGAAAAGCTTTCACTAATCCTGGTTTACCTTCCGCACTTAAAGGATCGGTTTTTTCTGGAATACCCAAAACCTCTGAAGCAACAGTATAGCCTCTTACATGGCATGCACCACGATTAGAGGTCGCATAATTCAACCCAATACCTTGAATACCTCTAGGATCATAAGCTGGAAACTCCAAACCTTTCACTGACATTGATAATTCAGGTCGGCCATATTTTTCACATAACCGTTTAGAGCCCAGAGCTAAATCTTGCCCAAAACCTTCCCCTGATGCTACCAGCTCAGCGGCTTGCGTCAGTGCTTCAGCTGAACCAAAATTAAATGGAATACCACCCGTTTGCTCCAAAGTAATATTGCCATCCTCAAACATTTCCATAGCGGCAGCAACTGTCGCACCAAACGTAATGGGGTCAAATCCTTCTTCATTACAAATAAAGTTGACATAAGTCAGCGCATCCAGATCATCAACCCCATTGTCAGCACCCAGTGCCCAGGCAGCCTCATATTCTAGACCTCCCGAATTTCCCCAGTATTTTGATTTATTCTTAACCGAAAAGTGACCTTGATCAATGGTGGAAATACGGCCGCAGGCAATAGTACAACCAAAACAAGCCGCATTAGTGGTAAGGTTGGGGCGTCCATCTGACTTTCTGGGTTCACTCATGGCTTCACCAGAAATGGCATGGGCACCATCAAATTGGACATCTTTCATATTATTGGTTGGCAGGGCACCAATTTCATTAATGACATTCATTAAAACCTGGGTACCATAGGCTGGCAGTCCCTGACCTGTCACTGGATTTTCTGCAAGAACCGCCTTACCGTCATTTACTGCTTTCATAAAGCCTGCGGGATCGTTCAAATTACCGACACCTTTTGTGCCACGTATGGCAACGGCTTTGAGGTTTTTAGACGCCATAACGGCACCAACACCTGAACGCCCTGCCGCTCTATGTAAGTCATTAACAATTCCCGAATAAAGACAAGCATTTTCAGCTGGTCGACCCACAGCCGCAATCCGTAATAAAGGGTCTTGATGCTTGTTATGCAACCATTCATCGGTGCTCCAAACAGATGTCCCCCAAATATCATCCGCAGGCAGTAATTCTGCTTTGTCATTTTCTATGTAGAGATAAACAGGCTTAGGTGATTTTCCTTCAAAAATAATCATATCCCAACCAGCGCTTTTCATTTCAGCGCCAATAAAGCCACCTGAATTTGAACAAGCAACACAATTGGTCAATGGCCCTTTAGTCACAACCACATAGCGTCCGCCTGTTGCTGCCATAGTGCCTGTTAAGGGCCCTGTTGCCATAATCATTTTATTTTCAGCACTCAACGGTTCGCAGGCGGGATCAATTTCTTCAAAAAGGTATTTAGTCGCCAGACCACGAGAGCCCAGATAGTCATTTTTCCATTCTTCATTAACGGCTTCAGAGATAATCTCTCCACGAGTCAAGTTGATACGTAATAGTTTTCCTGTCCAAGACATTATTATTCTCCTTTACGCGTTTGACGCTGTGTTAGAGGTGGCATTATCAGTTTGTGTGGCCCATTGACGCATTTTGTCTAATCCTGTTTGATCAGCATCAACATAAGTAATTGCCTGAGTCGGACAGGCAGAAGCACATTTTGGGTCACCGCCGCATAAATCACATTTGATGACTTTTCCTGAAGATTGATTGTAATTAATCGTTCCAAAAGGACATGATATGGTACAAACTTTACAGCCGACACAACTGCTTTCATTGACTTCTTTTGCGCCTGTTACCAAATTTAAGCTAATTGCATCAACTGGACAGGCCTGCTGACACCATGCTTCAGAACATTGTGTACAGGTATAAGGAACAAACCGTCCCTCCTGATGAAAGGTAAATACTTTAATTCGAGATTTTGCAGGATTAAACACGCCTTCATTTTCATAAGAGCATGCCATTTCACACTGTAAACACCCTGTGCATTTATCTGGATTAATAACAAGGGACTTTTCCATTCAGGATTCTCCGGTCTATGTTGATTAAAAAGGTTGATTAATACGGATCATTTAGTAATTAATGGTACATTAAATAATTCTTATTACTTGTAATTCATTATAGAAACATGGCATACCTTGTCTCTACGGATTCGCAGAAGGTGTAAATAAAACCTGCTCATCAATTTTATACTGACCGATTAAATGTTGACCTGATTCAGAAGTCATCCAGTCAATCAGTGCCGTGGCGCCTTTAAAATTAATATCATTATATCGCTTGGGATTAATAGCAATAATGCCATAGGGATTAAACAATGAATCATCCCCTTGATACAATACTTTTAAATCTGTTTTATCTTTATAACTGAGCCATGTACCGCGATCAGCAATGGTATAAGCACCCAATTCATTGGCCATCTGAATTGCCTTGCCCATGCCCTGGCCAATTTCTCGGTACCAATGACCTTCTGGTAGAATATTAGCAGAAGCCCATATATTCCTTTCTTTTTTATGAGTACCTGAGTCATCACCTCTAGAAATGAAAATACTCTTGTTATTTCTTATATTCAAAAAAGCACCTTGTAGCGTCGCTGCTTTTTTTATTGAAGCAGGATCACCCTCAGGACCAAGGATGACGAAATCGTTATACATGACAGGATATCGTTTAATGCCAAAATGATTTTTTACAAATTCATTCTCCGCTTGAAGTGCATGAACTAAAATCACATCAACATCACCATCTTTGCCCATTCTAAGTGCTTTGCCAGTCCCTACAGCAATCACATGAACACTATAACCCGTTGCGGCTTCAAATTTCGGCAGTAAATAATTAAGAAGGCCAGAATTTTCAGTACTTGTCGTGGTTGCAAGTCGGACTGTATTCTGAGAGGAAGAAGGCGTGGCAAAGCATATTTCTGAGAATATTATAAATAAGATAATAGGGATTAAACTTTTTATTTTCATATAATATCGATTTGTGAATTATTTATTATAAATCTAGCAATGCAAAGATTCTATTAACAAGATAGCACAAAATAATAATAGGTAAAGTAAAATATTCTTGTACTCGATTTTTTAAAAAAGCACCCCAAATAAAACAGAAAAGGATAATATATTAACATTCTTATTCAACCTAAAGGGCTCAATAATCAGAGTAAAACTTTCAAATATTATTGCAGGGTGTCCACCCACCCACCTCATCATTGTAATTTTTACCAGCATTATTTTGAACAATGCATCACCATTATCAAACGATGATTGCCGTTGAATTGATGTTAAATGCTAAAAAAGCAATGACTAGAGCAAAAAGAAAAATTGTAAAATGAGGATTCACTTTAATTTAATTTATGAAATGTCATATTCATACTATTGAGTAACCATTTGAATTTATAATAAAAAACTCAAATTTTGTTTGAATAAACAACAGCATGGGTATGCTAAAAATGGAAGGAAGTATAAAAATCAGGTAAAAATAAACAATTATTTTAAAAAATCAACAATTACGCTCAAAAATAATAAGCATAAACAGCAGCCAATATACCACCAATGCCACAGCCAAACATTACAGCCGATATTATCAGTGGAAAAGAATTACCAGAATCATCCCATAAACTCCCATTGTCACAATTATTACATGCTGCGGTATTGTTATGCTTACATTTTAGACAGTGCTTCATGTTTTAAACTCCTTATTGATCAATCCATTATTACAAGATAGGAATGCACGTATTATCTTTCAAGTTTAGTAGAGAAAATAAATAAAAACTAAAAAAAGTGAAAATCATTGAGTCAACGGCTTATAAATAATCAATTTATTTCTGCCTGAATTCTTTGCCTCATAAAGTGCAGTATCTGATTGATTCAAACAAGTATCAATATTGAGATCATTATTAACATCAACAGAAGAAATTCCCAGACTAATCGTTAGTGGTATGCATGTCTTATCATCCAATATAAGGGGTTGCTCTTCAACCGAAACTCTTAACTTTTCAGCAATTTCTGCAGCACCCGCTTTATCGGTATGCAATAATAAAATAGCAAACTCTTCACCACCAATCCTGGCCACAATGTCACTTTCACGGATATGTTCTGTTAGGATAGAGGCCAGATGTATAAGAACTTGATCCCCATTACTGTGTCCATAAGTATCATTTACCTTCTTAAAGTTATCAATATCAAGCATAATCACACTGAGATCGCTTGCTTCTCTTTTCGCAAGATTGATTAAATCCTGAGAAATGTATTGAAAATAGCGACGATTGTATAGGTTGGTCAGGTAATCATGACTAGCCTGTTCTTTTAATTTTTCTTTTGCTTCTTTTAAGGCTTTGGTCTGAAAACTCAGCTGAACATGGGAGTTAATCAGCTGGCTTTGTGTTTCTTTTTGCATACTAATATCCAGAGAAAAAGAGATCAATAGTTTTTTATCTTCTTCAATGCTTAGAATTTTTTCCTGAATTTGATACCACTTATTGGCGACTTCATTAAAATGCTCATAAATAATTGAAGGCTCATGACAAGTATCAGTACTGGTTTCATTTCTTTGAGCTAATAATTCATGCACTTTACACCACATACAGGGAGAATCTTGTGCATAGACGGCCTCCCAGCAATTTTTTGCCTTCTCATCAGCCATAATTGATTTCATTGACTGATTGGCATAGGTGACTTCAAACGTTTCTAAATCAACAATTTTAACCGCAAATAGAGAGGAGCTGTTTAAAATATCAATGCTGATAAACTTATTAAGAGCTTCTTTTTCAAGATTATCCATATTAAAAATATCTTCTATTTAATACAAAAATAACGATAAAATTGGCACAAATAAATACACTGAATTGTTATGGCTAAAGCAAATATTCATCATCAACTATATCCTGATGATAGTTTTTATTGATTGTACCAATCACTCTAGCTAACTTTTCTTCATTCAATGGTTTTAGAATATAGCCTTTTGCACCCGCTTGTAAAGCTCGTGATACCAGGCTTTCCTGTCCATGAGAGGTCACCATTATAATATCTGCAGTTTCATCAAAAGAGATTATTTCTTCAACTGCTGAGATTCCATCTGATTTGCCATCAAGCTCAGGCATAGTGATATCCATGGTCACCATATCAGGATTCAGTTCTTTATATTTTTTTATTGCTTCTGAAGCAGAAGTTGCCTGACCAACCACATTATG
>JADGEK010000102.1 GCA_016744395.1 Gammaproteobacteria bacterium
GCCATGACTGCCAAGGCAATGAAAGGGGATAAAGAAGAATGCCTTAAATCGGGGATGGATGCTTATATTGCCAAACCCTTTAATACAGAAAATTTACTTAAAATTATTCATGATACAGTGCAAGAAAATCAAGCAAAGAATTTTGTTAAGGAAGAATCACACTCTAGTACTTCTTTATCTGACAATAAGGGGGGCAATACCCAGAAATCAGGCAGTATACACTTTGCTTCCGATTGGCCTCTTCTGGAAGATGAAATATTAAAACAAATGGCCAGAGATACATCAGAAGAATTAGTACCACAGATGATCAGCGTGTTTATTCAGGAACTCACAAAACGACTTAACAATATCGAATTCTCAATAGACAACAAAAAATGTGCTGATATTGCTGAGGAAGTTCATGCACTAAAAAGTAGTGGCGGCACCTATGGTGCTTTAGCGTTGCAGCACGAAGCAAAAAAAATTGATGCACTCTGCAAGTCAGATGATTGTGAAAAAGTATTAGAACAATCATTATCTTTACCGCCACTATTGAGAGATACTATTATAATTTTTGAAAAATATATTACAAATTCCTAACAAAGCAGATCTTATTGACTCAGTACTTATGGATCTGGTGCTTTAAACTAAGGTATTCGTTTTTTATGAAAGACAAACCAATTAAACTCTTGCTGGTGGAAGATACTAAATCTTTATCCCTTGTATATCAGGGCTATTTAGCTAAAGAAAACTATGCTGTAACTGAAGCAATAAATGGTCAACAGGCCTTAGATTCTATTAACCAAGACTATCCTGATATTATGCTATTGGATATTAATCTACCAGATATTTCTGGCATAGATATTCTTAAACAATGTCAGGCAGAGCAATGGCCCATAGCAACTATTGTGATTACTTCAGATGGTTCAGTGGACATGGCTGTAGAAACTATGCGTTTAGGTGCGGCAGATTTTATCAGTAAGCCCTTTGATGCCAACCGTTTAATTGTCACTATAAAAAATGTCATTGAAAAACAGAAGCTCAACCGAATAGTGAAAATGTATCAGGAAAACTATGCCAGAGATAAGTTTCATAGTTTTATCGGTCAATCATTAAAAATGCAGGCAGTCTATCGAATTATTGAAAGTGCAGCACCCAGCAAAGCCAGTGTGTTTATTACAGGTGAAAGTGGTACTGGTAAGGAACTGTGTGCAGAGGCTCTGCATTTAGAAAGCACACGAAAGGAGCAGGCTTTTATTCCACTCAATTGTGCAGCAATTCCTAAAGAATTAATGGAAAGTGAAATCTTCGGGCATATTAAAGGTGCTTTTACCGGAGCGCAAAAAGAACGTGAAGGGGCTGCGAGTTTAGCAAATCATGGTACACTTTTTCTTGATGAAATTTGTGAAATGGATATGGAGTTGCAAAGCAAATTATTACGTTTTTTGCAAACAAGCACTTATCAAAAAGTGGGCAGCAGCAAAATCGAGCAATGTGACATTCGTTTTGTTTGTGCAACCAACCGGGATCCTATGGAAGAAGTGAAGGCTGGTCGATTCAGAGAAGATTTATACTATCGACTGCATGTTATCCCCATTGAATTACCATCATTGAGAGAGCGTGATGATGATGTGATACATATCGCCCGTCATTTTCTAGTCAGCTATAATAAAGAAGAAAAAAAATCCTTTAAATCATTTTCCTTTGAAGCTGAGCGAATATTACTGCAATATAACTGGCCAGGAAACATCAGACAATTACTCAATGTGATTAGAAATGTTGTGGTTCTGAATACTGGTAAAATCATCACACCTGAAATGCTACCTCCACCACTGGATAATATATTGGCAACTGCAATCACTGATGAACATTCTTCATCGGATGAGACAGAAAAAACATCGGTTCAGCCACAAGTTCAGAATACTCAAAATGGCCTAAGAGATTATCAGATTATCCCTTTATGGAAGGTGGAACAAAAGGTGATCAATGAAGCAATAGATGCTTGTAATGGTAATATTCCACAAGCTGCTGCTCAACTTGAAGTCAGTCCGTCAACCATTTATCGAAAAAAACAAAGCTGGGATGAAAAATTGGAGTAATTATTAATGATTACGATTAATGAAATGAACAACCTGATTGCGCCCTTTTTCTTTTGCCAGATATAAGCATTGATCTGCGTGTTCTATAATATTATCCTGTTCAATATTTTCTGGAAAAGAGGCAATACCACAGCTAAAGCTTACTTTGAACGACGTGGCTTCATAAGTATGTGAAATTTGACCAAAATCTTTTCGAAGTTTGTCAATGACTCTATAAGCGTCATACTTTGTCGTATCGGGCATAATGACAGCAAATTCCTCACCACCATATCGACCGACAATATCTGTTTTTCTAAGTTTGTTTGTTAGAAAATGAGCCAGAGTCTTTATCACTTTATCACCAGCCATGTGCCCATAGGTATCATTAACTTGTTTGAAATTATCAATATCAATCATGACATAACTGACTTCAGTTGAGCGTCGTTGAGCTTTTGCTAATTCCAGATCAAATTGTTCATTGATCATGGCATGATTATAGAGGTGGGTCAGACTATCTGTCATCATTGAATTTTTTAAGGACCTGGCTCGATCCATTCTGCTTTTTAAGTTACTGATAATGTATTTTGAGTGAGTACCTTTATATAGAAAATCATCGACTCCCTGAGTGATTGATTCTAAGTGAATAAGAGGATCAGTTTCAGACGATAAATAAACAATAGGGATAAAATCAATATCAATTCTCTGACGCATCATTTGCGTTAATTCAATGCCTGAACACTCTGGCATGTAATAATCTATCAAAATTAAATCAGGCTTAAATTCGGTGACTTTATCCAGGATAAATTCAATTGATTTTTCATATTGGCACTCTATTCCTACTTTATGAAAAACATGTGAATAATATATCCCCATCGATTCATCATCATCAATTAACAGGATACGATAATCCTGTGGTTCGATCACAGATAAGGATTTTATAATTTCTGATATCTCTCCTGATTCAAAAGGGTAACTGAGAAAGGCTTCTCCATGATGTCGTATACCTTGCAAGTGTGACATTAAATTGTTGTTATCTGAATAATAAATAAAATGAATATTATCACTGTATTGTTGTTTTAATCGATCAATTTTATGAGCAATTGTTTCATCAAGTACCATGGTATTGAGTAGAATAAAAAGATGATAAGATTTGTACTGATTATAAATCTCCATGAGATCAAAAATCTCATGCTCAATGGCATTAATATTATCAGAGATTTTGGCTGTATATCCTAATTGCTGGAGCGGTACTTCGATATCATTAATTTGAAGTGTCTGATCATTCAATAAATATATTGCAGTAACATCCTGATTATTTATTTCAGTTTGTGCATCAATTGTATTGTGTTGCAGCATTATTGCTCTCCTTTAATATTGCTTAAAAAATAATGATATGTTTGTTTTAATCCAGTTTGAAGATCGATCATAGGTTCAAAGTTTAATTTACCTTGCAAAGATTCATTACAGCCTGATGAAGGGTTAATACAACCTGTTTCTTGTGGCTTTGTAACGGTTGGAAAAGACTTTCCTGATATAGTCAGTAACATTTTAGAAATGACTTTACTGGATGTGCTTCTCCCTGAGCAGATATTAAAAATCTCATTGGTTTTACTGCGTTTTTTTGCATAGGACATGGCACTGATTAAAGCATCAATAGCATCATCAATAAAAAGAAAGTCATGAGACTCCCTGTCATCTTTTGGAATGGGTACAGGATTATTGTTAATAATGGATTTAATAAAACTTGAAATACCTCTGGAATAGGGTGAAGTTAGTTTTTGGCCAGGTCCATAAACATTAAAAAATCGTAAGCCTATGGTATTCACATCATATTTGATTCCTGCTACACGGGCATGTAACTCACAGCAGACTTTATCAGCACTGTATTTGCTAATGGGTCTTACAATGTCACTTTCTCTCAGATTCATCTTGGCATTATCACCATAAACAACGGCAGAGGATGCATAAACCACAGGTATAGCCGCTCTGTATTGATTTTTTCTGGCGAGATTTAAGACATTGATTGAACCTGTTAAGTCTGTATTAATTAACCTGTCATTATTTAATTCAGAAGGTAAGTTTGCAGCTAAATGATAACAACCATCAATGTCTTTCATCAATTTTTCAAGGAGTTCCCTATGATTAATATCTCCTTGGAAAAAATCACATTCATTGGGTATTTCAGTGGTTGAACCTGAGGACAGGTTATCAATGATTCTGACCTTATGACCCTGATTTATCAGTTTGTGACTGAGCTTTGAGCCGATAAAACCGCATCCTCCGGTAATTAGATAGGTTTCCATTATTATTACCTCAAGAAATAAATTGTTTCTGGTCATTTAAGTTATATGTTTTAAAAAGCAATTTGCTTGCCAATACTCTTAACATCTTATATATCAATATAAAATTATGAAATTAAATAATTTTTCACTGTCATTTTTGAAATATGCAAAGAAAAACAGAATCAGGTAATTATATATTTGCAGAATGCAAATTTGAGATAAAATATTATCTGAATATAATAAAAAAAATTTTATGTATTTGAATTTAATTAATATTTTTAAATTGGAATAATATTTGCTGAAGTACCTATATTATTAATATATTTTTCAATTAAAGAGATCTTCTATGCATAAACTTATCTATCTTTTATTACCTGGATTCATTCGACAAATCTTATTTGTGGCTGGCTATGTGAGTCTTCTTGGGCCTTCTCAGGCAATTATGATTAAGAAAAATGCCGATAAAAATAGAACGGAACTTTCAGACACACATTATTTTTATATTCTGATTTATGAAACGGCATTAAGATTGAGTTTGTTTTTGATTATGATTTTTCTAGTGGAATATTCTATGGATGATGATTATTTTTCACTATTTCGTCTGGATTTATTTTTCTTTTTATTGCTGGGAGCTGGACTGATGCATCAAATATTTTATTACATTGGTGTGGTTATTTTGAAAACACCTTTTGGCATGAAATTGTACCGATTGGGTCGAAATCTGTCTTATGCTATATTACCAGCAATTCTAACGGCTGTTGGGGCTTTGATTATTCAAAACTATAATCAAATAGAACCTTTTAGTGGGCTATTTGTTGTAAAGGCATCTGGACTGGTTTATTTGATATTTTCACTGATTGGCACTATTGAAGCTTTTGTTCAGACGGGATCAGCAATAAGCATAGGCGATATTGATACTATATCATCTCACTAAATGTTTTCCTTGCTGACAGCATCGCAATACATTCATTTATCCGTGAGTCATCTTTCCTGTATTAGCGCGCACATAAAATGACTACTCAGCAATTATGCCTCCATTCATATTAAAAAAGAGAGACTCCAGATTGCATCATCTGGAGCTTATGAGCTTTAATATATTGATTCACAAACTGCTGAAAAGCCATTGCTTATGCTTCAATTGGTTGAGACAACAAATATTCAAATGCTGCTAATGATGCCTTGGCACCTTCACCCATTGCAATGACAATTTGTTTGAATGGTACAGTGGTTACATCACCACAGGCATAAATACCCGATTCTGATGTTTGGCATTTAGTATCCACAATAATCTCACCATAGTCATTTAAAGCAACTACATCTTTAACAAGCTGACTATTGGGAATCAGGCCTATTTGTACAAACACACCCGCTAATGACTGCTGATGTATTTCACCTGTAAGTCGGTCTTCATATTCAATGGCACAGACTTTATTATCAGCGGCCAGGATCTGTTTTGTGGCAACATTTTTTATGATAGTAATATTATCACGCGCCAATGCCTGGTCGACTATGACTTTGTCTGCTTTCAATTCGGGTAGAAATTCAAATACCGTCACTGATTTCACCAGACCCGCCAGATCTAACGCTGCCTCAATACCAGAGTTACCACCACCAATCACCGCGACATCCTTGCCTTTGAAGAAAGGACCATCACAATGCGGGCAATAGGCGACCCCGTTACCAATGTTTTCTTTTTCACCTGGAACACCAAGCTCTCTCCAACGGGCACCCGTTGCAATAATCAATGAGCGAGTTTTGATAATTTCACCAGATGATAATGTCAGTATTTTAATGTCATCTTTTTCAATTTTAGAGACTCGAAGATGTTCTTTCAGAGTAATATCATATTGTTTCATATGTTCACTTAAAGCACCTGTCAATTCAGGCCCTGTGGTTGAAGGGACTGAAATCAAATTCTCTATGCCCATGGTATCTTTTACCTGACCACCAAAACGATCAGCGATAAGAGTAACCTTTAAACCTTTTCGAGCACTGTAAATTGCAGCACTGACACCACCAGGTCCTCCACCAATTACTGTGACATCCTGTAGCGGTAGTGTCTTTTGTTCAGCGATTTGTGCTGTATCAGGGGTTCTTTCAAGTAATTTCTCAATCAATTGCCCTGCATCCACTTTACCATTGGCAAAGAGTTCACCATTGAGATAAACACTGGGTACACCCTGAATTTCCCGTTCTTTAATCAATTCAGGATAAAGTCCACCATCGATCATTTCTGTAGAAATGTTTGGATTCAATAATGAAAACTGATTTAAAGCTTGCACCACATCGGGACAGTTGTGACAGCTCAGACTAATAAAAACTTCGAACTTTAATTCTTCCTGTATATTGCCAAGCAGTGTTTTTAGATTATCATCCAGACGGATTTCACTGCCAGAAGCCTGTAAAATGGCTAATACCAGAGAGTTGAACTCATGGCCAGCTGGAATTCCAGAAAAAATAATCCCCGTTGCTTTGTTATCAACCTCAAGAGTAAAGCTTAACGGACTACGCAAGCTTTCTTGCATATCTCGTTGTTCAAAAATCAGGTTATCAGAAACATTTGCTATATCTGATAAAAATTTGACCAGTTCATCACGTTTCGTATATTCACCTGTTTGTAATACCAGAGTCACTGGCTTTTGCATCGACTCGGTATAGCTTTTTAATGCCTGTAATAAATCGTTTGTTAACACCTGAGTGCTCCTGTATTTTAATGTGTTTGATGCTCCATGCTCTAAATAGGTGTGAGTTGTGCTCTTAAATGTGTTAAGTTGCTCAGTGCTCACACCCATTCATCAAGTCAATGGTTTATATTTTGCCGACTAAATCAAGTGAAGGGGCCAGTGTTTCTTCGCCTTCTTTCCATGCTGCTGGACAAACTTCACCAGGGTGAGCTGCAACATATTGTGCTGCTTTTATTTTACGCAG
The DNA here is from genome assembly GCA_016744395.1 of Gammaproteobacteria bacterium. Taxonomy (GTDB): domain Bacteria; phylum Pseudomonadota; class Gammaproteobacteria; order GRL18; family GRL18; genus GRL18. The sequence continues at coordinate 7,268 of JADGEK010000102.1, forward strand.
CAGATCTTCTGCATCACGACCTACACCTTCAGCGGTAATTTCCATTGCCTGGATAACACCCTCTGGATCAACAACAAAAGTACCACGGTCTGCAAGTCCCTGACCTTCACGCATGACTTCAAAGTTACGGGTAATGTCACCTGTTGGATCACCAACCATGGTGTACTGAATTTTGCCAATAGTATCTGAAGAATCATGCCATGCTTTATGGGTAAAATGAGTATCAGTGGATACTGAATAGATTTCGACACCACGAGACTGAAATTCTTCATAATGATCAGCCAGATCGCCTAGCTCTGTTGGACAGACAAAAGTGAAATCAGCAGGATAAAAGAAAAAGATTGACCACTTGCCGCTTAAGTCCTCATCACTGATATCAATGAACTCACCCTGTTTGAATGCACTGGCCTGAAAAGGTTTGATTTGTGTGTTAATTAAAGCCATGTTTATATCTCCGTTTTTGATTGAATTTATGTTTATGTTTGTGTGTTTTTAAACATTGAAAGTAGGATAATAGATATTAACTATTCCGTAAATTTATAAAAATAGAAGACTATATTCTAAAAAATAGAACATATGATTGTTTTTGGGCTATAATCATAATATGATTTCATTTAAACAAATTACTTATGCATTGGCGCTTGAAAGAACTTTGCATTTTAGAAAAGCCGCAGAGCTATGTGCCATATCACAATCTGCATTTAGTACAGCATTATCGACAATGGAAGAGCAACTGGGCTTTCAGGTCTTTGAGCGTAATAACAAGAAAGTACTTATCACGCCTCTGGGCCAACAGATGCTGGAACAAGCTCGAGTTATCCACTTACAAATGGATGATTTACATCGACTGTCTGATATCCACAAGAAACCACTGGCAACTCCCATGTCTATTGGTATCATTCCTACCATTAGCCCTTATCTGCTGCCCATTGTTTTACCAGAACTCCAGAAACAGTATCCTGATCTGGATCTTGGTGTGCATGAAGAGCAATCCCATGTACTGGTTGAGAAGGTAAGACGTGGTGAGATTGATGCTGCGATTCTGGCCTTGCCATTTGAGATAGAAGGTTTGCTGGCGTTTCAATTCTGGCAGGAGAATTTCTACTGGATCACTTCTGCGGATGATGAGCTGGCTAAGAAAAAAGCCATTAGTGCGGATGAAGTCGATACCTCTGCACTGATGTTATTGAATGAAGGGCATTGTCTGAAAGATCATGCGCTCGCTGCCTGTAAAATTACTCGTGAACCCACCCATAGTTTGAGTGCTACCAGCCTGGCCACACTGGTACAACTGGTCGCTGGAAAAATGGGTTCTACTCTGGTGCCTGAAATGGCTCTGTCTCAATTAATTGATTTAAACCCGGCACTGGCTAAGGTGCCCTTAGCCGAAGCAGGGCCACATCGGGAAATTGTTTTCATTGTCCGTCCAAATTATCCAGCAGTGAAAAATATTGAGTTACTGATTAAATTGTTTAGTGAGGAATTAAAACGGCAGTTTAATTGATTTATTTAGGATAATAGCAAGCGATCAATACACTATAAGCATTTAGTGTATTGATCGGGTTATTAAGTCAATCTTAGTCGAATGGCTTTGGTTTGGGGGTTTGATCAACAGAAGGTGGTAATATAGGCAATGTGAATGATGGCTGCTCACCTGTTAATGTTTTAAGAAAGGCAACAATCTGTGCGTTTTCAGTGCCAGTAAGTTTTTTTCCTAGCTGTAATTGCCCCATAACATCAACGGCTTCAGTCAAAGTTGCCGCTTCACCATCATGGAAGTAGGGATAAGTCATTTCTACATTACGTAAGGTCGGTACTTTAAATTTAAAACGATCAGCATCTTTTCCTGTGACTCCGGAAAGACCTTCGGCTTTATTGGCTGTTTTATATGGTTTTACCAGACCCATTTTCTGGAATGAGCCACCACCCAGTGCTTGCCCATTATGACAGGCAGTACAACCGACCTTTTTAAATAAATTGTAACCCGCTAACTCTGTCTTATTAATAGCGTCTTTGTTACCCAATAACCACTGATCAAAACGTGAATTGGGTGTGACCAATGTTTTTTCAAATTCAGCAATGGCCTGTGTCACTTGATCAATATTAATCTCCCTGGAGCCAAAAACCTGCTTAAACTCTGTTGTATAGGCTGGTATGGATTGTAAAACGTCAAGTGCCAGAGTATGAGTGGATGCCATTTCACCAGGGTTAGCAATGGGCCCACCAGCCTGTTCTTTTAAATCAGCTGCACGCCCATCCCAGAATTGAGCAATATTAAGGCTGGAATTCAATACAGTTGGTGAGTTAATAGGACCCTGTTGCCATTTATGCCCGATTGATGTCTTAAGGTTATCAGTACCGCCCATGCTTAAGTTGTGGCATGAATTACATGAAATAAAACCTGATTTTGACAATCGCGGATCAAAAAACAGTTTTTTACCTAGTTCCACCTCTGCCAGATTAATATCTTTTACTGGGCTAATAGGCTGTACGGGTTCATTTGCAATACTTGAGGAGGAGGCTGCTAGTACTGAAACAGTGAGTAGAGAAAGAACTGTCGCTTTTATTTTCATATCATTATCCTGTCAGAATGAATTAAACTTATAAACTACAGGGATAATATTAGAATTATTCTAATTCTAGTTAAATGACACAGATCAATATAAGTATCTTTTATTATAATTATATTGGAAAGTTGAGACGTTGTTAGAGTGACTGATTTTTTATTCGGATGATAATATTGATGGATTCTAATTGAGCATCTGCTGGTATTTCATCCTGAAAAAGAGTGGGATCAAGAGGTGTTTTTATGTCCGTTAACTGACCAGTATCAATATTATAAAAATGTTGATGGGGATTAATATTGGTATCATAAAAAGTTTTTGATGAATCAACAAAAATTTCATTCAACAAACCCTTTTTTACAAAGAGCCCCAGCGTATTGTAGACAGTCGCTTGAGAAACTTTAATTCGTTCGGAAAGAATGGTTTCATAGACTTGTTCTGCTGTCATATGCTGATGCTTTGCTAATAAGCGATTAGCAATAATTAAACGCTGATTGGTTGGATAAATACCATGAGCACGAAGAGAGGCACTGGCATCATAAGAAATGTCTGTATTTTGATTCCTTTTTTTAGCTTTTTCTAAATTCATTTCAGGCCTGTCTAATGAAAAATACATTAATCATATCATAAAGATGGGGCATTCTCACCTGTATTGATTTTCTTGTTGATATTTTAGAATATCAACTATGTTATATTATTGTCTGGTGGCTATATTTATGATGATTTGCCTGCATGGAATTGTGACATAATAAAGTTGTCTGGCATTGCTTATGCTGGTGTATCACAAGAATAAAAAGCATTTAATAATGAATGAATATCAAGGAGAATTATGATGAGTGATGAAATAATTGCCAACCTGGGTCCATTAGCACCTCTGGCTGGTGTATGGGAAAGTGAGCTGGGTGTTGATATGTCCAGAATACATGGTGAAGCAACCACTACAAAATTTCGGGAAAAAATTGTTTTTGCCCCTCTTGGCCCTGTGAATAATGGCCCTCAGGCTCTGTATGGTTTACGCTATTCAACAACATGTTGGCGTCTGGATGAAGCTGATGCCTTTCATGAAGAAGTGGGTTATTGGCTATGGGATAAGGATCGACAGCAGGTCTTGCGCAGTTTTGTAGTCCCTCGTGGTGTTGTGATTAATGCAGGTGGCTTTGTTGAAGAGGACAGTAAAAGTTTTCATTTAGAAGCAGAAGTGGGTTCAGAAACCTATGGTATTTTGTCTAATCGTTACCTCGATGACAGCTATAAGACAAAGCGATATACCTTAGATGTGACCATCCATGAAAATGCTTCTTTTAGCTACAAGGAAGACACTCAATTATGGATACCAATTGATCAGGCTATTTTTGATCATACGGATCAAAATACACTGAAAAAAGTTCAGGATTTGTAACCATATTTTTTTCTTATGCTGGGTTGTTGATACATTTAAATTATCTGTTTTTTAAACTCATCCCGATGGGCTGCAGTGAGTGCAATGGTCAGAGCACCCACTGTCAGTCCCTGCATATAAGCCAGCCCAGGATTCAGGAACAGATTAATGGTCAGTGCTGTGAGAAGAATGAGTAATGAGCAAACCAGTGGATTGGTTGTATGATAATGGTAATAATAAGCCCAGTTAATACGTATTATGCGTCTGAGCAGATAAAAATTATAAAAAATATATATAAATAAACCAATAAAACCATACTTAAAGCTAATGCCGATTAAACCGAGATCGGAGGGATAAAATTTGTTACCGAAAATATCCTGATAGGTCTTACTATAAGCACTGGACTGACCATAACCAAACAAGGGATATTGTTTAACATTATCCCAGGCCAGAGAATAAGATGCGGCACGTACACTGGCACCTTCAGAGCTCATAAAAGAGTCAATCAAAATACCCCCTAAGGCTATCAAAAGAAACAGAACCACAGGACCCACAATAAAAAGAACATTCATTCGATTGGGGCGAGAGAATAATATGGGATAACAAATAATGGCAAGAGCCAGCGCTGCCATCTGTGAGCGAGCCTTAATTAAAAACCAGATGTAAGCTGCAAGACATAGTACCAGAAGCCATCCTACTCGTTTTAAAGCAGAAACATTCTGAAATAACATAAGCAGGGCATAAATACTCAATAGAAACAAGGCAAATGTCGGAGGTTTTAGTCGATAACCACGCCACTCATCAAAGGTCACCAAATAAGACATATAACCCGCAGAAAAATAAGCAGAAGGTAAGTCAATGCGAAAATAATTGACCATATAATTTAATAATATAATGATTAAACTGAAAATAAATATTTTTTCCAGACGTTCTAAAGGGTATCCCAGGTGATAAACAAAGTAGAGTGCAGGTGCCAGAAAAATAATTAAAAATTCCCGTGCGGCAAATAAACTGGGCATGATAGCGGTACCAGCATTGACTGAAAAAATCAGGGCGGAAGAGCCCAGAATATAAGTGATGAGTAGTGGTGCACTCCAAAACCACCAACGCCAGCTGATCTTTTTTTTAGTAATAGCAAGTTGTATGGCAGCGTAGAAAAAAAGCAATAAAGTAAGGGCGATACCCACTTCCTGGAGGCGATTGCTAAGAAAGTATTTGCCTCCCTGAAAGCCAACAAAAAAAATAATAATCAGGGCAAAGTCAATGAGCCCCTTTATTCCTAATCTCATGTGCTTACTTTTTATGAAATGCTGGCCAGGGAACTTCTGAGCCAGTGATGGATTCAAGCAGTTTAATATCGGGTATGAAATGTTGAGTCATTTTTTCTTCAGCCTGCCTCGAAGGTCTGGAGGTTTGGTCATTTTTTCTAACATTCATTTGTTCATACCAATAATTCAAGTAACCTCGAGTACGTGATGGTACTCTATCCCAAAAAAATCGAAAAAAGACATTGTCTTTTACAGACTCCTTCCAGATGTTGGGAATGAACAGGCGACTGCCGCCCTTATGGTAGACTTTGCCAAGATTTGCAGGTGTATATTCTTCCTGTAAACCAAGAAACTCAGTGACCTTATTGATACTACTTTGTGGGTCACTCATTAACTCATCCATGTACAAGACTAGTAATTGTTCTTTTTCAAAGTACTTTCGATATTGTTGTAATATACGTCCATACTCACTCCAGACACAATAAAAATGTATATCTTCAGACTCATAACCTTCTCTTCCGTCGTAACCAAACTGATGCTCTGGAGGAGGGGTTTGACGATAGTGTTGTAAATGCTCTTCTCTAAGGAGTTCATCAATAACTTGATCAAAATCTCTATTATCCAGTTCACGGCGTTGTGACATGGTGTAATGAGAAAAACTGCGCTCAATGGGGTTTCTTAATATAGCAATTAATTTTACATTTGGGTTTTGTTCAGCAATACGTTGTGCAGCTCTGGGATCACCCATGTATTGCGGACTGGCTGTGCCCCATAGTTTATCAGTTGGTGCTTTAGGAAAATAATTTTTTATAAAGGATGACCAGCCTTGGTTAAAAAGTTCTGTATCACTGAAAAAAGGGGCCTCTTTATCAGCGGGCATCACAATTCTCGGATGTTCAAAAAGATATTTAAACATTGATGTCGTTGCTGATTTTTGTGCACCAATAATAATAAAATCAAGTTGTTTCATAATAAATAACCTTTTAGTCTTTAAATGTTAAGGTGATGTTGTTTTTAACTGGCGAATAAAATAAAGAGAAAGCAGTAGTGATAATATATTTTTCAAGGCGATACTAAGGGCATATGCTAAGGTGACACCTATAATTCCAAAACTGTTTCCCAGTAGTATCATCAATGGCAACATGATGAAAAATGACAATATCAGTACACCCAGTTCAACTTTTTCATGATGGATCATAATTAAAAAATACCCGACCAATCCTGTTGCCGAGTTGACTAATTGTGCAATGGCAAGAATGATCAATAGATTTTTTGCCTGTAAAAATTCCTCACCAAAAAATGACAATATGAATTCTGGAAAAAGAGTAAAAATAACAAAAAAGGGTAGGTAAGCAGCCAGTGAGTACCACTGTGAATGATGTAATTCCTGCTTGAGTTTCTGACTATTCTTCTCTTTATAGTGACAGACAAAGCGAGGACCAAATAAAGCTGCAAGGCTCACCAGAATGGTGGTTGATAACATGACCAGTCGAAAAGCAATACCAAACAAACCAATTTCTTCAGTATTGCTAATATAAGGTAAAATAAATACTGGTAAATTAACAAACCAGATATTTAAAATCATGCCGAACCATATAAAAAGCAGTGAACGTGACATAAAAGACTTGA
>JADGEK010000017.1 GCA_016744395.1 Gammaproteobacteria bacterium
ACAGCAAGATGCCTTTTTGCCCTATATTGAAGATGGGACTTTTATTTTTGTTGGGGCAACTACTGAAAACCCTTCATTCGAATTGAATAATGCACTTTTATCTCGTGCCAGAGTGTATCTTTTAAAAGTGCTTAGTCAGGACGAGTTGTTTGCTTTACTCAATCTTGTCTTATTAGATAATGAACGTGGACTTGGTGTACAGAAAATCCACATTAAAGATGATGATAAACAGCATTTAGTCATTGCAGCAGATGGTGATGCCAGGAAACTCTTAAACTTATTAGAAATTTCTTCTGATCTGGCTGAAATGACTGCTGGTCAGACTACGATTGATTCTGAAGTCATTACTCAGGTTGTTTCAGGTACGAGTCAACGTTTTGATAAAGGTGGAGATTTATTTTATGACCAAATCTCGGCATTTCATAAGTCTGTTCGTGGGTCATCTCCTGATGGTGCTCTGTATTGGATGTCTCGAATGATTGAAGCGGGTTGTGACCCTCTCTATATCGCAAGACGCCTATTAGCAATAGCCTCTGAAGATATTGGTAATGCTGATCCTCGTGCTATGCAAATTTCCTTGAATGCCTGGGATGCTTTTGAACGACTAGGCCCTAAAGAAGGCAATCGTGCGATTGCTCAAGCGGCCATTTATTGTGCTTTGGCTCCTAAAAGCAATGCGGTTTATATGGCTTATAATGCTGCAACGGAATGTGCTAAGGGATCAGGCTCTTTAGATGTTCCTGTTCATTTACGAAATGCTCCTACTAAGCTTATGGAATCATTAGGTTATGGTGATGAATATCGATATTCTCATAGTGAACCTGAAGCATTTTCTGCAGGTCAAACCTATCTACCACCAGAATTAATAGATAATCAAGGGGGTTCTCCTCAATTTTATTATCCAGAGTCTCGTGGACTTGAGATAAAATTGAAAGACAAACTCAAGCATTTACAGCTACTCAATAAACAATCAAAAGTGTAATATTAAACTTGTTTACCTTTACCTCCTTAAGGTTTCTTTAAGGTTCATTTATTAAACTGATTCTAATGAAAACTTAATTGGAAATCAGATGAACACCTCAGCAGCACAAACCGATAATATTACTTTCCTTTCTGAACATAAATCTGAACGCAAGAATTGTCAGATATATTCCTCTCAAATTAATTATTTTCATCAGGGCATGCCGCAAAGATCTCGTTTAGAAGCCTTTATCGGTAAAGTGTATAAAAAATATTATAATACAGAAATTGATCATTTTTATCCAAACCTTCTTGCCATTGAGTCCAATAATAACCAGGAACATTCTATCAAAGCGATTGCAGGTATTCGTAGCGCAGAATATGAGTCATTATTTTCAGAATATTATCTTTCGGATGATCTTGAAAATACTTTATTAAATATTTATCACCATCCTATCTCACGTAATTCCATAGTTGAAGTTGGAAACTTAGCACCTGCCAGTGTGGGTCAAATGCGTTGGTTAATTACATCAATTGCTGCTTTTCTCTATTCTACTGGTTTTAAATACATTGTTTTCACTGGCGTGGCAGGTATTTCTAATGCTTTTAAACGCATGAATTTACCATTAGAGGTGTTAGCTGAAGCCAGGCGAAGTTGTTTACCAGAAGATATTAAAAACAAGTGGGGAGATGAATACTATAAATGTAAGCCTATGGTTTTTTCAGGTGATATTGAACAAATATATAATATTGTCAAAGAAATAATTTATACCCAAAAGGGTTGTAAATCAAATAGATTAATTCCACTTTTTGAAAAAGCCTGTCAACTTGGTTTTAAATCCCGACAACATTCAAATGATTTGTTTGATAATGACTTTAAACTTAAGGGAAAATTCTCTTGAATATTCTTCAGCAAAAAATAAATTATTTTGCAAATGAATCTCCTCAAAAAAAGGCGATTCAAGGAGATGATTTTACTTTAAGTTATGAGAAACTGATTAATGAAGTCGATGCTGTGGCATCAAAAATCGGATTGTTAACCAAAAATGAAAAGCACAATAGAACTCAAACTTATGCAATTTTTATGGATAACCATCCAGCATGGGCTATCATTGATTTAGCACTTTTATTTAACCAATATTGTTCAGTACCATTGCCAAAGTTTTTTTCCAGTAAACAATTGAAGCATGCATTAATAGATTCAAATGCAAGTTATATTATTTTAGATGAATCTGAACGTAGTACTGAATTTATAAGTGAGTTAAAAGCTGTAATCTTAGCGAAACAAAATTTTATTATTGCTCAAAAAAAAGTTTATTTATTACATCTCAATATGACAAGTCATAATGAATGCAAGGGTACTTCTCCCAATCGTTTATTAGCGGATGCTGCAAAAATCACCTATACCTCTGGCACAACCGATAAACCAAAAGGTGTCCTTTTATCTGAAAAGGTCATTATGTCAAAAGTTGATGCTTTAGTAACCGCGACAGAGTTTACTAATAAAGATATATCATTGACCATATTACCATTATCGACCTTGTTAGAAAACATCGGCGGCCTATATGTTCCTCTATGTTGTGGTGCAAGTGTCACAATTCTTACTCCTGAAAGCATAGGTCTTTCAGGCTCTAGCAAGGTTAATCAGGAGCAATTACTAAATATCATCACTGATTATAAACCCAGTACCTTTATTATTATCCCACAATTCCTTTTGTTAATTGTGAATGCTATATCTAATGGATATCAATTGCCTGGGACAGTTCGTTTTATTGCAATGGGTGGCGCACCTATTTCAATGAAATTACTTGAATTAGCCTTGCAATTAAAAATACCTGTGTTTGAGGGCTATGGTCTATCAGAAGCAACTTCAGTCATTGCTGTTAATAATTCAAAATTTAATTGCTTAGGATCGGTCGGCAAGGTTTTGAACTCTCATCAAGTTAAAATTAGTCCTCAGGGAGAAATTCTTGTAAAGGGTCAACTTTTTAGTGCTTATCTTGGTCAAAAAAAACGATCGGATGAAGATTACTATGCCACAGGAGACTTGGGGTATTTTGATGACCAAGGTTTTCTCTATATAACAGGAAGAATTAGAAATGTAATTAATTCTTCATTTGGTCGTAATATTTCACCAGAATGGATTGAAAAAGAACTTGAGACCATTCCACTGATCGCTCAGTGTGTCATTTTTGGTCATGGGAAACCCAGTATTGTTGCTGTTCTTACATTGAGAGTTAAACTGGATAATGGCATTAAAGAACAAATTGATATCCAAATTAATGTGATTAATAAAGATCTACCTGACTACGCTAGAGTCAGAGATTTTATCTTGGCCGATGAACTTTTTAGTGTTGATAATTCCTTACTGACTGGGATGGGGCGACCCAGGCGTGGAAATATCTATAAAGTCTATCATTCCCAAATAGAGCAATGTTATGACATTGAACTAACAGAATAAAATTTGAGTTTTTATGAGTCCAATTTTTAAATGAGAAATGGAGAATTTGTGTGAGTGAGTTTTTTAATGTTTTAATGGCTTCAACAGAAGATGAACGTGCAGAATTTCTAAAAATTGAAACTTTGCAAAAGGGAAGTGTTGGTGAACTTTCATTAAAAAGTTATCAGGAATTTCTCATTCAGGCTTATCATCATGTCAAACATACCACACCATTATTAATGGCCTGTGGTAGCTATCTGCCATCAAATAAAGAATGGTTGCGTAATGCCATAGCAGAATATATAGAAGAAGAATTAGGTCATCAGGAATGGATTCTTAATGATATTGCTGCCACTGGATTAGACCCTGAATTAACACGCTTTGGAAAACCTCTTCAAGCAACTGAATTAATGGTCTCTTACGCCTATGACATGATCAGGCGTGTCAATCCTGTGGGGTTTTTTGGCATGGTTCTCGTCTTAGAAGGTACCAGTGTGTCATTGGCAACGAATGCTGCAATACATTTACAAAAAAAATTGAAATTACCTGCGAGTGCATTTAGCTATTTAAGTTCCCACGGTTCATTAGATATTGAACATATGGGCTTTTATGAAGAATTAATGAATAAGGTCACTGATAGTGATGATCAGAGAGACATCATTCATGCTGCAAAAATGTTTTATAAGTTATACGGTGATATCTTTCATTCAATTAATCTTTCACATTGATTTCGAAATTACTTATTGCTGTAGACCTGACACATTTCTAATATAACGGGTATAAAAATTAAAATAAATTTCAGCTTTAATAAGAAAAAAATAATGGTCAATATAAAGAAGCTAAGAAAATATGGATAAAACCCCTTTACGTGTGCAAAGACCTGTTGCAGATAAAGATAGGCGTGATCAAATTTTGTCCAAGTTAAAAACCATAGAACATTACTAATTTAACTATCAATAAAAGAGAAACTGAGCATGACGCTATTACCAGATCAACGAATTATACTCACAGGTGCAACAGGTGGTATCGGTTGTGAATTGGCAAAGCAACTGGCAGCTAAAGGTGCTAAACTGGGGCTGGTTGGCCGTTCTCTTGTAAAATTAGAGCAATTATCTGCACAGCTTAAAACGGATTCCAATAATATCTGTTTGATTTGTGCTGACATTACAAAAAGTGATGACCGTCAATCAATTATTGAAAAGATGGAAAATGATTTTTCTGGTTATGATATGTTAATTAATTCTGCGGGTATTATGGATTTTACTTCAATTCTTGACCAGTCTGATGAAAGAATTGAAGCTGTTTTTCAAACCAATGTCATTGCACCCACATTATTATGTAAGAAAGTGATGCCTTATATGTTAGCTCAAAATAAGGGACATATCGTTAATATTGGTTCGACTTTTGGCTCCATTGGTTTTGCCTGGTTTACTTCTTATTCTACCAGTAAATTTGCTTTACGAGGTTTTTCTCAAGCACTGCGTAGAGAATTATCAGAAACTCCTATTAAGGTCTCCTATATCGCACCCAGAGCTGTAAGAACATCACTCAACTCAAGTGCTGTGTATAATATGGCCAAAGAAGTTAAAATGAATATGGATGATCCTGATTTTGTTGCTAAAAAGATTATTGAGTCTATTATTAAAGAAAATAAGGAAAAATATTTAGGTTTTCCAGAGTCTTTATTTGTTAGAATTAATGCAATACTTCCTGGCTTAGTTGATATGGCAACTCGATCTCAAAATAAAATTGCTGAAAAGTATGTACGATAGCTTTTATTCGGTATTCTTTGATAAAGGTTAAACAATGCAAGTATTACTCGTTGAGGATGACATTTCTTTAGCTGAAGGCTTACAGCAAGCTCTCAATCATGAAGGAATTACTGTAAATCATGTTGCTAAAGGTAAAGAAGCCATTTATGTTGTGGAGACTTTTCCTCCAGATATTGTTTTATTAGATCTTGGCCTTCCAGATATAGATGGCCTAGAGGTCATAAAAGTGTTACGCAAACATAAAGTCACCATCCCTATTCTAATTCTTACGGCCAGAAATTCAGTCAAAGATACTGTTTCTGGACTGGATTGTGGTGCCGATGATTATCTGGCTAAACCTTTTGAAATACCAGAATTACTGGCACGTATACGAGTTTTGGAACGGCGAATAAGTACAACTGCAGAGTCGAATGAAATTATTATTGGTCCTGTATCGCTTGATACAACCAGTATGCAGGTTAAAATCGATAATAAAACCTCAATTTTATCTAAAAGTGAATATATGCTACTCAAAGCGCTTATGCAAAATGCAGGTCGAGTGCAAACCCGAGATCATCTTGAGTCGCAACTTTATAGCTGGGGAGAAGAAATTAGTAGTAATGCCCTTGAAGTTCATATTCACCATTTACGTAAGAAAATTGGTGTAGAATTTATAAAAACAATTCGTGGTATTGGTTATACTATCAATAAAACCAATAGCTAAAATAAAGCATCAAACTCTTAACGCATAATATATGAAATCTATTCGATTTTTTTTAAGTATTGTTATTCTATCGACGATTACTTTAATGGCTTTTTTATCGGCATTAAATGGCTATCAAGATAGTATGGATAAAGCTGAACAATTGTTTGATTCAGAATTAGTAGATAAAGCCCATTTACTTTCAATTGCATTTTCTGCCAGTATAAAACATCAGAATGTACAGCCCAAACCATCTAATAGGTCTTCAAACAAAGTTTTTTTTACTTTTCAAATCTGGCAAAATGATAAGTTGTTGCTCACTTCTCCACAGGCTCCTAAAATTGCGATTGCACGTTTTGAGCAGGGATTTCAAGATCGTAATTTCTTAAATCATCGCTGGCGTGCATACAGTTATTATAATAAAGAATCTAAACTCTGGATAATGACGGCGGAAAGAATAGATATCCGATATGTGCTTGCTGAAAATATTGTTTTAGAAACAATACTAGCTGTGGTTATTATGTTGCCTATATTGGGCATTCTTATTTGGACTATCATTACTTTTGGCTTGTATCCATTAAGACGTTTAGCGACTGAGTTAGGTAATAAAAGAGCCGATGATCTGACTCCTTTGGAAACAGAGAATCAACCTGTAGAATTAGTTCAGGTTGTTAATTCGACTAATGATTTATTTAAACGGCTTAAGGCTTCTTTTCTACGAGAAAAACGTTTTGCTTCAGATGCAGCACATGAGTTAAGAACCCCAATTAGTGCTATTAAAATTCATCTGCATAATTTATCAAATTTTATTTCGGCTGAAGATCAGTCATCAGTCAATTCTGTTGAAACTAAAAATAGTTTTTTTCAACTACAATCTTCTGTTGATAGAATGGGACACCTGGTTGAACAGATACTGAACCTGAATCGGACATCTACAGAGCAGTTCACCGCTCGTTTTACTCAAATTGATTTTTTTGAATTGGTTCAGAATATTATTGTTAAAGAGTATGAATACTTTGAAAAGAAACAACAAAATATTGAACTAGAAGGCGAAAGGGTTTATGTCAAAGGAAATCAATTTGCACTGGAATTATTAATACAAAATCTACTGTCAAATGCCTGTAAATACACCCCAGAAGGTGGTTCTATTCTATTGAAAATCAAATTTGATAATACACTGGTCACTTTATGCGTTGAAGATTCTGGTCCTGGTGTTCCTGAAGATCAATATAAACGCTTATTTGACCGATTTTATCGTCTTGATGGTGATTGTCATGCTTCAGGTGTTATTGGTTGTGGCTTAGGTCTTTCAATAGTGCAACAAATTGTTGAATATCATAATGCTAAAATATCTTTAGGACGATCTCGATTCTCAAGTGGTTTATTAGTTAAAGTGGTTTTTTTAAGAGAGGTTTTTAGGTGATTTTTGAATTCAATCGTTTTACCTTTATCACTCTGTTTACTTTGCTTACAATGATTTTTATTCTATGCGTGCAGGATAATGTATATGCTGCAACACCTGTTATTAACATTGAGATAAAAAACCATTTGTTCCATCCTTCTGAAATTGAGATTCCAAAAAATACTAAAGTAAAACTGATGATTCACAATAGAGATGAAACCGATGAAGAATTTGAAAGTTTTGAACTTAATCGTGAAAAAGTCATTATTGGAAAACATAAGGGTGTTATATTTATTGGTCCATTACCAGAAGGTGAGTATCCCTTTTTTGGTGAATTTTTCCCAAAAACAGCACAGGGTAAAGTCATTGTTAAATAAAGAAAATAATAGAGCGTTATTTACAATGAACTCAAATAGGTATGAGATATGTTATTAAGTTCGGTTATTATTATTTTGCGTGAGGTACTCGAAGCTGCACTTTTATTTAGTGTTCTGATTGCCTTATCAAAACAAATGGGATTTAGTTTACGTTGGCTTTTTTGGTCATTACTACTTGGAGTTTTAGGTGCATTCACCTATGGATTCAATATAAATATTGTCTCTGATTTATTTGATGGTGTGGGTCAGGAAGTGAGTAATGCAGCTATTCAGCTTATTATCTATGCCATGTTGGTGCTATATATGTTGTTATTAACCCGCTTTTCATATAATGAGTCTTCTATTCAATTTCCTTTTAAAGAACGAGAAAAAACATTCATCATTCTGAGTATGATTATCATTATCTCTTTAGCCATAACTCGTGAAGGTGCTGAAATAATACTCTATTTTATCAGTGTGACTCATAACGCCTCTTACTTTCTGACAGTACTTGTTGGTATGACCATTGGTGCAAGTATTGGTATCAGTATTGGTTTATTATTTTATTACTTATTAATGAGCCTAAAACCACGGAAATCAATTTTCATTGGATTGGTATTATTATTAATTGTATCAGCTGGGATGGTATCACAAGCGTCCTTGTTACTCATACAAGCTGATTGGTTGCCTTCACAATTACCCCTCTGGAATAGTTCTGCTTTTCTTTCTGAAAAATCTATTTTTGGTCAATTAATGTATGCACTTGTGGGATATGAGTCAACACCGACGGCAATTCAGGCTGGATTGTATTTATTGGGGTTTATTGTCCCCATTTCTCTAATTGTGGCTTCCAGTGTGTTTCATTCAAAAAAGAACAAATCAACTTAATAGCTGCTTACTTTTTTAAATTTAACTTATTTACTTATATTGCTTACTTATATTAACAACTATACCATGGATTATGTTAGCCAAGATTATTAACTCCTATAAACCA
The DNA here is from genome assembly GCA_016744395.1 of Gammaproteobacteria bacterium. Taxonomy (GTDB): domain Bacteria; phylum Pseudomonadota; class Gammaproteobacteria; order GRL18; family GRL18; genus GRL18. Next base: position 8,607 of record JADGEK010000017.1, read on the forward strand.
TTTTATCTTCTTCTTATATTTCAACTGGGCAGTATATATTTTAATGTTGCTATTTCAGATGGATCATTCATTGATAAAGTGTACCATCCCTATGTTCAACCTAATGAAAGGGAGTTTGAATGGCGTGGGATTATTGAAAAACAATCAGGTCAGAGTAAGGAGGCTCGGCAAAAAGATAATGCTCAAAAATATCGATTTGGCTATGGGCAATCTATAAATGAGCGTTGGTTTGCTGAAATTTACCTTATTGGTGAAAAACATCGTGAACAGGAATTTAAACTTGAAGTGGTTGAAATTGAAGCTTTATGGCAAATTACAGAACAAGGTGAATATGACCAGGACTGGGGAATGTTATTTGAAGTTGAACATGAACGTGATGATGTTTCTGAAATCTCATCTGCTTTAATTATTGAACAGCAATGGAACAACTGGGTGGGAACCGCTAATCTCTACTTAATCTATGAGTGGGGCAGTAAAATTGATAATGAATTTGAAACGGCTATGGCACTGCAGGGTCGATATCGATATTCAAAAACATTAGAACCTGCAATTGAATTCTATAGCAGTGATGTCAGTGAAGGCATAGGTCCTGTTCTTTTAGGTAATATCAAGCTCAGTGGTAGAAAAAAAATATATTGGGAAACTGGGGTTATTTTTGGTCTGGATAATGAAACGGCTGATCAAACTTATAAAATTTCAATAGAATTTGAGTTTTAACGTTAACAATTCATTTTTATAATGAAATATATGCTTTAAATGAAGCTATAAAGGATATTAATATTTTATAAATTGTAATAGGATATTTACTTTAATAGAAACGCCTGAGAAGGGATAAGTAATTTAGTGCCAATACAAGCAAGTAGTTATTCAGTTAAAGAAGAAGTCGCCCATGCAATATCGCATGGTGTCGGTATCATTCTCAGCATTATTGGTTTAACGGTGTTAGTGGCCTATTCAAGTGTTTATGGTGATGCCTGGCATATTGTCAGCACCAGTATTTTTGGCAGTGCTTTAATTATTCTTTATACGGCATCAACCTTGTATCATAGTATTCCCATTCCTGAAGCAAAAATTATCTTAAAACAAATTGATCATTCAGCCATTTATTTACTGATAGCGGGCTCTTACACTCCATTTTTGTTAGTTAATCTTCGTGGTGTCGTTGGCTGGAGTTTATTTGCTTTGGTATGGTGCATTGCCATTATTGGTATTTTGCTTGAGGTTCATAGAAAAGATCGGTTTAAAAAACTATCAATTGCACTTTATTTAGGACTAGGCTGGCTTGTGATTGCAGCAATTAAACCCATGATTGACTCAGTAGAACGTGGAGGCCTGATTCTTCTTTTAATTGGTGGAATTTCCTATAGTTTAGGGGTTATATTCTATACCAGAAAAAAGATGATGTATCATCATGCAATATGGCATCTTTTTGTTTTGGCAGGTAGTATTTGTCATTATTTTGCTGTTTTATTCTATGTAATACCTATAAAATAATCTTCCTTTTATATTTACCTATCTAAATTTGGAATACTTACTCAATACCACAATATTCTTATTAAAGACGCAATGTTCAACATTTGTTTTATGTACTAATTTGTACCAAATGGATGTAAAGTTTAATAATCCATTAAAATCTGTATTCTCTTAATGAAATAACCTTAAAAGAAGCATAAAATACAACACTTTAATATTATCTTGGAATGAATTTTGGGCGAATTGGCTGTAATTGCTGCAGGTGGCGCATTGGGTGCAATGATGCGCTTCTGGGTTTCTGGTGGGATATATGCTTGGCTAGGTCGTGATTTTCCTTACGGGACCTTAAGCGTCAATTTAATTGGTTCTTTTTTTATTGGAATTGCTTTTATATTGCTCACAGAGCGTTTAACTTTTGGGTCTGAGGTGAGAGCCTTTGTTTTGATTGGCTTTTTGGGTGCTTTTACTACATTCTCAACTTTTTCTTTAGAAACTCTCATGCTTTTACAAGAGGGATTGCTTATTAAAGCGGCAGGCAATATTTTATTGAGTGTCTTTCTTTGTCTCATTGCCACATGGAGTGGGATTATATTAGCTCGCTCATTGTAATTGATATAAGGTTCAGTGCTTTTAATAGTATGGCTTATACAGACTCTGTTTAACAGAAATATAAATAGGTAAAAATGGAAAATACATTTAAAAAGCAATTGGTTACACTGGTTAGAGTTTATACTGATGATGATAATGGACATATATCTCAGACCTTGGAGCAACTCCATGAACGGGGAGATGTGATGGGGGCCACAATTTTTCGCGGTGTTGCTGGATTTGGTGATCGAGGTAATATCCATAAGAGTAGTTTATTAGATTTATCGAGTCATTTACCTGTTGTTATTGAGTTTTATCATAAAAATCAGAAGTCAGAAGAATTAATTAATTTTATACATGAACAGATCAGCAACGCCCATATTATTAGCTGGGAAGTGAATCTTTCATTTGAACATTTAGATTAGGAATATTATTACCCATGTTGGACGCTAAATATTTAAGAAATAACCTTGATGAAGTTGCTGTAAAATTGGCTCGTCGTGGTTTTACTCTTGATACCGATAAATTAACAGACTTAGAAGCTGAGCGTAAAGTTTTACAAGCCAGAACACAAGAATTGCAAGCACAGAGAAAAAGTAAGTCAAAAGAAATTGGTCAGGCCAAAAAAAATGGTCAAGATGCCAGCGAAATTCTAGCTGCTGTGGCTCAATTCAGTGATGAATTAAAAGCCGCTGAAGTCCGACTTAAAGAACTTCAGGATGAGACTAATAGTATCCTGATGACTATTCCTAATGTGCCTCATGAAACCACACCCGATGGTAAAGATGAAGATGAAAATGTGGAACTTCGCCGCTGGGGTGAGCATCCCTCTTTTGATTTTGAAGTAAAAGATCATGTTGATCTGGGTGCGCAATTGGGTGATGGCTGGAATGCGAAGGGCGGTTTAATGGACTTTGAAACGGCTGCTAAACTTTCTGGTGCTCGTTTTAGTACACTCAAAGGCTCTTTGGCGCGAATGCATCGTGCCTTAATTCAACTGATGTTGAACACACATACAGAAGAACATGGCTATAGTGAAAATTATGTACCTTATCTAGTGCGTCCCGATGCATTAAGAGGAACAGGTCAATTGCCAAAGTTTAAAGAAGATTTGTTTGCTATCGAAACAGATGATGAATCCATCGAAGGTGATAAACAGCTGCATTTGATTCCGACTGCTGAAGTGCCTGTTACTAATATGGTAAGAGAATCCATTCTTGACGAAGGTGAATTACCTTTACGTCTCACGGCTCATACTCCTTGTTTTCGTTCAGAAGCAGGTGCTTATGGTAAGGATGTACGCGGCTTAATTCGCCAACACCAGTTTGAAAAAGTTGAACTGGTACAAATTGTTAAACCAGAAGAGTCTCTAGCGGCATTGGAAGAGCTTTTAGGTCATGCAGAAAAAATCTTACAATTATTAAAACTACCTTATCGTGTAGTGGCATTGTGTACAGGTGATATTGGTTTTTCGGCGACTAAAACATTTGATATTGAAGTTTGGGTACCTGCTCAGGAAACCTATCGTGAAATTTCGTCCTGTAGTCTTTTTGGTGATTTTCAGGCGCGTCGTATGCTAGCACGCTGGCGTAACAAAGCAACGGACAAACCTGAACTCGTGCATACTGTCAATGGTTCTGGTCTTGCTGTTGGTCGAACACTGGTGGCAATTGTAGAAAACTACCAGCAGGAGGATGGTTCCATTAAAGTGCCTGAAATTCTTGTCCCTTATATGGGGGGAATGGAAGTGATTCGATAGTGATACCTAATATCCTTTCAAGGACACCTTGTATTGATGAGTTCATGCAATCACAACTGTCTCAAAGCTTGTCATTATCTCCTTTGCAGGCCCGTATTATTGCAAATCGAGCTCATGAGGGTGATAGTGAAAAATTTCTGATTGAAGTAGTGAGTACTTCTCTTAAGAATATTGCACCACCCAGTCTTCTTATTGATAGTGACAAAGCAGTGAAGCGCATTGCTTTAGCCATTAAAAATTCTGAAGTAATTGGTCTCTTGACGGATTATGATGTTGATGGCATTACTTCTCATGCCATTTTATTTCACTCATTGCGAGATTTCTTCTCGGTCCCAGAAAATAAAATTCAACATCTAATAGGCCATCGTATTGATGATGGCTATGGTATTAGTCCAGGGCTGGTGGATCGTATTGTCAGCTCAGAAGTTTTACCTCAACTAATAATTACAGCCGATTGTGGTTCTTCAGATGAAGCTCAAATCACCCAATTAAAATCAAAGGGTATTGATGTTATTGTGACGGATCATCATGCCATACCACAAGAGGGCATTCCTACTTCAGCATTTGCAACCATTAATCCCACTCGAAATGATTGTTCTTATCCTGATACGACTATTGCAGGATGTATGGTAGCCTGGCTATTGATGAGTCAATTGCGAACTGAGTTAATTGACTCAAAAATGATTCATGAGAATATTCCTAAGTTATCAGGTTTATTAGACTTTGTTGCTTTAGGCACGGTGGCTGATGCTGTTTCTTTAAGCAGCCCAATTAACCGAGCGGTGGTTAATGTAGGCTTAAAAGTAATGAACCTGTTGCAACGCCCAAGTTGGCAAGCAATCAAAAAATTATTGGCGCGTGACTTTCAAGCTTTTACTTCAGAAGATCTTGGATTCCAAATTGGACCTAGAATTAATGCTCGTAGTCGCATGTCAGATCCTAATATGGCGCTGCATTATTTAACAGCAAGCACATTAAATGACTCAACTCGTTTTTTATTAGAGCTTGATAAGGACAATCAGATTCGAAAAGAAACTGAAAAAGAAATGCTTGAAATTGCCTATAGTTTAGCCAAAGCACAGTTACTCAATCAAAAATGGTCATTGGTTATTCATCATGAAAGTTTTCACGCAGGTGTTCAGGGAATTGTTGCTTCACGTTTAATGGAGAAATTTGGTCGGCCTGTCATTGTATTCAGTCCGACTAATGATCACAGTAAATTAACGGGTTCAGCCAGAACCATTCCTGGTGTACATATTCGAGACGCCATTGAAAACGTAGCCAATCAGTCTTCTGAAATGGTTTTTACTTTTGGTGGTCATAAAGGTGCTGCAGGCCTTAAGATCAATGCTTCATTAGTTGATGAATTTAGCATTTTATTTGACAAAGCAGTTGAATCACAACTGAATGCGGATACTGACCTGCGTCCTATGATTTATACTGATGGGGAATTAGATGAAAGTGAGCTCAGCTTTGAAACAATTGCAGAACTAAAAGCCCTTGAACCCTATGGTCGCGAATTTGAAGTGCCTGTTTTTGAAGGTGATTTTAAAGTACAGAGTATTCGTGTTATTGGTTCTGAGGGAAATCATTTAATGATTTCCCTTGCTACTGATTCCCATTCATTTCGAGCTGTGTGGTTTAGGGCTTTGGAAAAAAAGAATGATCCTTTTCCATTTGTTGAAGGGCAGTTTATTCGTGTCGTGTATCATTTAAAAGAAAACTTCTTCAGAGGTAATTTTTCAATTCAATTGCATATCCTATACGCTTCTTTGTAATAGCTTGAGACGTTGCAAGCAACGTCATAGAGACAGCTTTAAAATAGTTCGATATCATCGTCATCAGAGGCGTTTATTTCTTCCCTAAATTCCCCTAAAGCTTCTTCGATGGGCATTCCTGAAAGCACTTTATCGAACATTCTTCTTTCTTCTTCCATGGTGTACTTACTTCGAATTGCTTGCTGTAATGCTTGCCACTCAGGAGGAGAATATAAAGAAGATGGATTTGAAATTAGTGTTGTTAATGATGAGAGACTGTGACTGACATGATCCAGTCTCTGAGTTAATTTGTCATAAAATTGAAAAGCAATTATGGCGGATTGAACTTTATCAAGTGCGGTTGTGGCTGAACCTTGAATAATAAGCTTTGTTTTATCAAAATTATCATCATTCATATGATTTATGGATGATTGAATATCAGCAAGGTTAGTTGCTAATGATGTAAATGAACTGGCTAAAGTATCCACTGAAGCATTACCTTCATTCATAGACTGATCAATTTGCGCAACGGATAAGTTGAGCATTAAGATGGTTTCTTTTAACTGGCTCCAGTCTAAATCTGGATTTATAGAAGATGAACCTGCAGAAGATGTACTCATGTTATTCCTTAATCAATTTTTTCTAATTGCTAATATTTTTTTAAATAATAGTTAGAGTAATTTATTGTTAAATTATAGATGTAAAATTAAGAATTGCATGCAATTATCTGAATAAATTCATTATTATTTAAAAAATGTTTGTTTTGCTTTAAAAAGGTCTAAGAAATACTCACTTTCTGGTGTAAAATATCAGGCCATTTAAGTATCAATGGCAATTAATATAAAATAAGGTCTCCAGGCAAAATCATGATAGAAACTACGGGTCTGAAAACCAGAATTTCCGATATAAACAATCGTTCTGAATTACTCAGGGGGTATCTTTGACTATGATCTTAGAAAAGAACAACTTGAAGAAGTCAACTTAGAACTTGAATCACCCAGTGTATGGGATGATCCTGAAAATGCTCAGGCTTTAGGTAAAACAAAGGTTTCACTGGAAAAAATAGTCCATGGTCTTGAAAAGTTGTTTTCCAGTCTTTCCGATATGGATGAATTACTTGAAATGTCTGTTGCAGAAGATGATGAAGATGCAGTCGTAGACATTATCTCAGAGTTGGATGATTTAGAAAAAGAAGTCTCTGATTTGGAATTTCATCGTATGTTTTCTGGTGAAATGGATGCCAATAATGCTTTTATTGATATCCAATCGGGTTCAGGCGGTACTGAGGCGCAAGATTGGGCCAGCATGATCTTAAGAATGTTTCTACGTTTTGGAGAAAAAGAAGGCTTCAAAACAGAAATTTTGGAAATATCAAATGGAGATGTTGCGGGTATAAAAGGTGCAACCATTAAATTTTCTGGAGAATATGCATTTGGTTGGCTAAGAACAGAAACGGGTGTGCATCGTTTGGTAAGGAAATCACCCTTTGATTCGGGCAGTCGACGTCATACTTCCTTCGCCTCAGTGTTTGCCTACCCTGAAGTGGATGATGACATTGATATTGATGTCAATCCTGCAGATTTGCGCATTGATACTTATCGTGCCAGTGGTGCAGGTGGTCAGCACATTAATAAAACGGATTCAGCCGTTCGTATTACCCACATGCCTACTAATGTTGTTGTTCAATGTCAAAATGATCGTTCTCAACACAAGAATAAAGCAGAAGCCATGAAAATGTTGAAAGCTAAATTATATGAAGTTGAAATGTTAAAACGTAATGCTGATAAACAAGAACTGGAAGAGACCAAGTCTGATATTGGTTGGGGAAGCCAGATTCGTTCCTATGTATTGGATCAGTCTCGTATTAAAGATTTGCGCACAGGCCATGAATCCAGTAACACACAAGCAGTGTTAGATGGTGAACTTCGTGCCTTTATTGAGGCTTCTTTGAAGTCCCGCATGTAAATAATAAATAATAGTGTCAATAGACACTGTTCAAGAAAGCTATAGAGAATAAAACAGAGTGAGTAAATTGATGTCAGAATCTACAAATGAAACATTAGACACCGTCGATGAAAATAAATTAATTGTACTACGTCGTGAAAAACTGTCGAAGTTGAGAGAGCAGGGCAATGCCTTTCCAAACCATTTTCGTCGAGATTCTCTGGCGGCTAATTTACATAAAGAATATGATCAATTAACTAAAGAACAACTGGCAGAAAAAAATATTAAAGTGGTTGTCGCTGGTCGAATGATGTTACAGCGAATTATGGGTAAAGCCAGTTTTGCAACGGTTAAGGATATGTCAGGAGCCATCCAGTTGTTTGTGCAGCGTGATGCATTGCCTGAGGGCTTTTATAACGATCAATTCAAAAAATGGGATCTAGGTGATATTATTGGTGCTCAAGGTGTTTTGTTTAAAACAAAAACCGATGAGCTTTCTGTCAGGGTGGATAGTATTGAATTGCTGACTAAGTCATTACGGCCACTTCCAGAAAAATTTAAAGGTTTATCGGATCAGGAAACTCGCTATCGTCAGCGTTACATTGATCTCATTACCAATGATGAAACACGAAAAACGTTCATTTTACGTTCAAAAATAATCACCTATATTCGCAATTTCATGTTGCAAAAAGAATTTATGGAAGTTGAAACGCCGATGATGCAGGCGATTCCTGGAGGTGCAACGGCACGACCTTTCACTACCTATCACAATGCGCTTGATATGGAATTGTTCTTACGAATTGCCCCGGAATTGTATTTAAAGCGTCTTGTTGTTGGTGGTTTTGAACGTGTTTTTGAGATAAATCGTAATTTTAGAAATGAAGGCTTATCAACTCGCCATAACCCTGAGTTTACCATGATAGAATTTTATCAGGCTTATGCGGATTATCATGATTTAATGGATATTACGGAGGAAATGTTACGTGGCCTTGCGCAAAATGTATTAGGCAGCCCAGTTTTTCAATATCAGGGAATGGAAGTGGATTTTGGTAAACCCTTTGTACGTTTGACAATTAAAGAATCAATCCTGCACTTTAATTCTGATCTGACTGAATCTCAGTTGGATGATATTGATTCTGCACGTAAAATTGCTGAAGCTTTAGATATTCCCTTAAAAGACAGTTATGGTTTAGGCAAGATTCAAATTGAAATATTTGAAAAAACTGTCGAGCATCGTCTTATGGATCCGACTTTTATTACAGCCTATCCGACAGAAGTCTCACCACTGGCTCGTCGAAACAATGATGATCCTTTTGTCACAGACCGTTTTGAATTTTTTATCGGTGGACGTGAGCTGGCAAATGGTTTTTCAGAATTAAATGATCCGGAAGATCAGGCAGAACGATTCAACAAACAAGTAGAAGAAAAAGATGCAGGTGATGATGAAGCGATGCATTTTGATGATGATTATATCACGGCCCTGGAATATGGCATGCCACCCACTGCAGGTGAAGGCATTGGAATCGATCGATTAGTAATGCTATTGACCGATGCGCCATCCATTCGTGATGTGCTTTTGTTTCCTCACATGAGAGCAGCGGAGTAAGAGCTAAGTTAATTTTTAAATAACAGCAAAAGCAACCTGTATTCTATAGATTGCTTTTGGTCTTTTGCTTATAATTCAACATTAATTAAAAAGTTGTTGTGTTATTTCAATTTCTTCCATGACAATATCTTCAATCTCAACCACTTCCGATTCACCTGCCAGTCCTAATTTACAAAAAGAGGGGACTGTGTTCCAGTCGATTTGTGCATCAGGGTGTTCGGTGCCTTCCAGATTTTGCAGTTTTGCAACAATAACTACATCAACGTAATCGATATTTTCACTGTCGTATGTATAATTGGCGTGTTCATGTGCAACTTTGATTAAATCATCAGGAAAATGCCAACTTTTCATGATTGATGTACCAACAGGGCCTGATAAGCGTTCAAGCAGTGAAGAAAAAACGTCTTCATCCTGAACCAGGGCAGGAATTTCTTCAGCACGGGTGATAATGGGTAGTGCACCAATATTATGAACCAGCCCGGCTAACATGGCTTGATCAGGCTTTAACTTAGTAAAATGATTAGCCATTGCTGAAGCAATGGAGGCAACCTGAGTACTTTGGGTCCAAATTTCGTCCATATACTTTTTAGTGATAGGATTAGTGGCCTTGAATATTTGCTCCATTGCCATTGTTGTGACCATGGATTTGACCAATGAGTGGCCCATACGCGTTATGGCTTGTTCCACGGTGTCTGTTTTTTGTGAGCCTCTGAGTAGAGGACTATTGGCAACCTGAATCATACGAGCTGATATGACGGGATCTAAAACAATCACATCAGCAATTTGCTTTACGCTGGCGTCTTCATCAGCAACAGCATCACGAACTTTTAATGCCACTTCGGGCAAAATAGGTAGAACTAACTTTTGTTTTTCTAAGTCATCCAGCAATGCAATATAAAACTTATCTTCAAGAACTTTATTACTCAAAGGAAATCCTTTATCAGTTAAATGTATTAATGTATTACAAATTCATGCACTCTATTTATAGCATATAATACGCTAATTTCAATAGTAGCTAGAAGATGTCTATCCATTAGTAATGATTGGTCAATTACTTGGCTTTTTATTCCCCTCTTGAGGGGGCGCCTGTATTCGTATGATATTTGTGGTTCTGCAATTTAACATGTTGAAAAAACACATTATTTTATATCTAATGGTAGATATTTCCTTATAATCTCAAGAGAAAATGACATAAATCTATTTAAATTTCTTCTATAAGAATTACATCGCTAGGTACTTAATAAAAAAATCATTATTTTTCATATAAATATTCCCTGATTTAATATCACATTTGAGCATTAAATACTGGCTCCACTTATTTTTTTTAATAGTCGCAAACTTCAGTATTTATTAAATCCCTCGGGGTTTTATTCCCCGTCGCTTGCAGCGTATGTATTTAGATCTCTTGAGTATCTAAATACCCAACCTCACGTAGTGGAAGGCGAGCCTAAGCGAGAGGGCTTGCCCTAGTTATTTTTATAGTAAACCATAGTTCACCTAAAATTTCGTATGGTTAAATATAATATCAACATTAAACTTTTATTTTTTATCAACTACACTGAATTTATATTGAATGATTATTTATCTACCCTTCTTAAAGCATTAGATTGACGATTAGATTGTTGTGATTTGAATCAGGAACTATAAAAATCAACTTAACCAATAGTTATAGAGGTGGCTTCCTAATGATGAAGAAACTATCACTTAAAGTACAAATTATTTCACTGATTATCATAGCACTTCTTACATTGGCATTGTCTGTGACGTATACCGCTATATCAGCCAGTACAGATGCATTAATGAAAAATAGCTATAATTCTTTAACATCTGTGCGTGATATGAAAAAAAATCATATTCAGGGATTTTTTGATGAGCGTATTGGTGATATTAATGTTTTATCGCGGAGCAAAAATTTACATGAATTGGTTAATGAATTAGTACAGGTTCTTGAGGCACTTCAGGTTAAAGCACAAGATAGCTATCCAGTAAACAATCCCTTAACTAAGGAAAAAACAGCACCTCATGAAGTATTCTTTCAAGGTTATATGAAAGATTATGGCTACTATGATATTTTTGTTATCTCTGCTCAAAATGGTCAGGTGATGTATAGTGCTGCCAAAGAATCAGATTATGGTGCTAACCTTGGACATGGATCTTTAAAAAATAGTGGTTTAGCCGAGGTCTGGCAAAACACTATGAAAAATAAACGTGCCACCTTTGTTGATATGAAACCCTATCAACCCAGCAATAATGCTCCAGCCATGTTTCTCGGAGCTCCAGTTGTTGTAAAGGGTAAAACGAAAGCGTTACTTGTCTTTCAAATATCCGATGATGCCATCAATAAAATCATGAAATATCGCCAAGGTTATGGTGAAACACAGGAAGATTATCTGGTGGGTACAGATAAACTCATGAGAAGTGACAGTTATCTTGACCCCAATGGACATTCTTTAAAAGCCTCATTTGCTAACCCTTCAGAAGGTTCGGTTGATACAGAAGCAACTCAATTAGCATTTGCAGGAAAAACCGATACAAAAATTGTCATTGATTATAATGATAATCCAGTTTTGTCGGCCTTTTCCACAATTAAAATCGGCAATGATTTCAGTTGGGCAATACTGTCAGAAATTGATGAAGCAGAAGTTCTCATCACACCTAATAATATTCGTAATTCAATTATTATTGAAGTACTGATTATTTTGTTTATCATTATTTCGCTCTCAATAATAATGATAAAAGTGAGTCTTGTGAATCCAATCAACCGTTTTCAATCAACATTGATCGACATTGGAAAAAACAGGGATTTAAAACAAATGGTGGATACCCATGCTCCATTAGAAATTCGAACAATGGCTCAGAGTGTCAATGATTTACTGGACTCTCTTAAAGTGGTTTTAAACAATGCCAAGCAATCATCTACAGAAAATGCCTCAATTGCACACGAATTATCCACAAGCTCATTAGGTGTTGGTAATAATGTGGAGAAATCAGTTTCAATCATTAATGGTTGCAGTGGAGATGCAGTGCATATCAAAGGTGAAATTGCTGAAGCTATTAAAGATGCACAAGAAAGTAAAAAGGATATTTTAATGGCAAATACCTCTTTGCTTGATGCCAGAGATGCAATAGTACAATTAACTCATCGTGTGCAGGATACGGCATCGGTTGAGAAAGAATTAGCTCAAAAGATGGATACCTTATCCAGGGAAGCAGGTGAGGTGAAGGCTATTTTAGATGTGATTTCAAATATCGCAGAACAAACTAATTTACTTGCTTTAAATGCAGCCATTGAAGCGGCACGTGCAGGAGAACATGGTCGTGGCTTTGCAGTAGTTGCTGATGAAGTACGAAACCTGGCAAAACATACGCAGCAAAGTTTGACGGAAATAAATGACACCATTAATAAAATTATTAAGGCTGTTGAAGAAGCCAGTAAGAGCATGAGTACCAATTCGATAGAAATTCAGGAGCTTGCTGATGTTGCAGTAGATGTTGATAAAAAAATTAATCAAACAGTGACTATTGTCAATGAAGCCACGATTGCTAGTGATAAAACGGTTGAAGATTTTGAAAAAACAGGTAATAACATTGAGTCCGTCGTCAACAAAGTTCAGGAAATTAATGCTATCTCTTCGACCAACGCAAGAAGTGTAGAAGAAATTGCTTCTGCTGCCGAACATCTTAATTCCATGACTGAAAACTTGAATGCCCAGCTCGAAACGTTTAGAACTTAAAAAAATTATTCTAATTGGTGCATCAACAGGCGGACCAGGGCATATAAAAAAAATCCTGGCTTCATTGAAACCTGAATTCAGTGCCTCTATCGTCATTGCTCAACATATGGGAAATAAATATATCCCGAGCTTTGTTAAACAACTTAATTCTGTCTGCTGTCATGAGGTAAGCTCAGTTCAATCTGAAAAAGTACTATTGCCCTCACAGATTTATGTGAGCTCACTATTAACCACAATTAATAGTGATTCAAGAGGATTGTGTTTTTTTCAAAATAACCGTTTGGAAAGCGGCTACAATCCAGATATCGATCTTTTGTTTTCCTCAGTAGCTAACATTGCCCAACAGCTTCAGGTCTTAGGTATAATTTTGACAGGCATTGGCAGTGATGGGGTGAATGGTTGCCAACAATTATCAGAAAAAGGCGGTGAGTGTATAGCAGAGAGTGAAACATCTGCGATTGTTGATGGAATGCCGATGCAGGCCAGAAAAAGGGTTAAAAATGTTAAAGTATTATCACTGGATGAAGTGATTAAAAAAATCAATCGTTTTGGAGGTACTGATGTTTAATTTTTTTGGAAAAAAATCAACAAATCTTAAATCCTCTGAAATTATTAACAACGCACCTATTGCTGAAGATTATAATGATGCCACCCCTATTGCATTGCATTTCAAACAAGAAACAGGAGTCACTTTTGAAAATCAACACTCGATATTGAAAAGTAAACTGATCAGTTTTTGTAAAATACGTCACATCCCCAGTTTTAAACAATGTTTAGTCCAGGTAAAAAATGATCCTATATTAAAGCAGGAATTGATCAATTATCTGACGACTAATGAGTCGTATTTTTATCGTGAATTTCATCAAATTCAGGACTTAGTGAATGCAATTCGAGCGATTGAACATACAGTTGACATCTTATGCGCCCCAAGTTCTACAGGCGAAGAAATTTATAGTATTGCCATCGCATTACTTGAAGCTGGCATACCTAAAAGCCAGTTTAATTTAGTTGGAATTGATATTAATACTGAAGCGTTAAATCTTGCGAAATCGGGCATTTATAATCAGCGAAATATTAATAATATACCAGGCCATTTATTAAATAAATACTTTATAAAAAAAGAATTTAAATACCATTTAATAGATGAAATCAAACAATGTGTCCATTTAAAGACAGAAAATATTTTTTCGTCATCATTTAAAACCATTGGCCAGTTTGATTTTATTTTTTGTCGAAACATGTTGATTTATTTTGATAAGGATACAAAAATTCAGGCAAAATCCATATTGGATAATTTATTGAAAGATCGTAATAAGCCAGTTTATTATGGTCATGCAGATTTATTTTAATCACTACGGGTTAATTCACCGTAGTTTGCTACGAATAGTACTTTAAATCCCCCACTTTCACAAAGTGAAAGTTGAGCATAAGCGAGAGAGCTTGCTCTGGGGAATTTCATTATAAAGCTGATTAATAATTGAATTAAGATTCTTCCGCAATAGAATATGGAAGCTCTTGAATACTGAGGGGATAGTTAAGCGCCTCATCAAGGAATATATCATTATTTTGAATGGCATCGGTGGTAATGACAGCCAATAGATCAATACCACTGTTCAGTGATTTCTGTGCATCAACTACATTCCCGGCCCCCTGGCCACTTTTACATGAAGCAGAGTGCAGCAAATCGCCAGGCATGGGCAACTCATCTGTATCACAATGAACTCGATACATTTGGCGTTTTAATTTACCAAGATATTGCATTCTGGCGATGACTTCTTGCCCTGTGTAACAGCCTTTTTTAAAGTTAATGCCATTAAGAACTTGTAAATTGAGCATTTGTGGAATGAAAGCTTCTTTTGATGAGAAAAAAACATTAGGAATGCCTGCTTCTATATCCATTAGTTTCCAGTGGCAAGTATCAATAAGCTGGGCATTTGTTTGTAACTTCTCCCAAAGTGATTGAATTTTTTCAATACAACCAATACATTCAAAACGCGGTGTGACTCCAGAGAGACGGATTAGAGTTAAACCATTGTTATCTGTCACCATATTGGCTTCTAAGGGGATGGAAAAACCATTTTGTTTCAGATTCTTAATGGCCTGTTGTCCCGCTATACCAATTTTAACAATAGAATCACTGACATTTGTTAACTCAACTTTGCTCATCATGACAAACATTTTAAGTCGTTTGAGTGTTTCTTCAAGTAAGGGCTGAGGTAATTGAAGGTATAGATTATCATCTTGTGAAAATATTGAGAAAAGGGCACGTAAGCGGCCTTTGGGCGTACATAAACCACTTAGATGTGATAGTGATGAGCTAATAGCATTAATATCATTTGTTAATTGACCTTGTAAAAATGATTTTTTATCAGCACCACTGACTTCAATGAGAGCCAGGTAGGATAAATCTGTGATGAAAAGGTCACCTTGCAAAGACTTTATTGGGGAATCATTGTCTGGATTAAAATTGACTTCTAGCTCTTTATTGAACACTGCACCGTAGGGATTGAGAAAACTGTTCCAATTATTTGACATAGGTTTGATCTACTCTAATTATGTTATATGCTATTGTATATAAAGTCGATGGTATAAAGAATCAAGTTTGTTTCTGTTTCATTTGCCTTTTTTATATAAAAAAACTACTAAATAGTTCTGCTTATTTATAGTAAATAACTAATTGTTAAAGAGTATGGTGCAATGTCTACTTCTAATAAATTAAATGGTAATAATATTCCAAGTAAAGAAAGACTGCAGTGGCAATGCCGGCGTGGCATGCTGGAGCTTGAGCTTTTTTTAAATGACTTTCTTGAGTATAATTACGAACACCTTTCAGATAAAAACAAATCATTGTTCGTGGATTTATTGAATATCATTGATCCCGTTTTATTTGATTATTTAATGGGAGTAAAAGAACCTGATGACCCAGGACTTAGGGACGTTGTCCAAGCAATTAGGGAGGCTACCCGCCAGCGGGTTAACTCTTGAATTAATACCTACTGTTCTTTGGGGAGCACAAAGAACCTATCGCTGTTTTGGTGGGGCTTCTATCTTAACGAGTGCTTATTTCTTATTTTTTCTTTTGGTATCCATTTCCCCTTTTTTAATAGCATTGCCACTTTGGCTGTCAATTTTAATTATGTTCATGACTTTTGGTTATGGTCAACGTTTATTTAGAAAACACTTACTACTGAATCATCCAGCAGCAATCAAAAAAATGGTATTTACAGAATTGGGCTGGTGCTATATTCAGTTGAATGACTCTAAAATTTTTAAAGCGGACATAAAAAGAAACACAATACTGACTGAGCACTTAGTTATTCTTAACATGATTGAGCAACCTGGTGAAGAAGCTTCAGGAACCAATTTTAGGTTAAAAATTCGTCATTTATTCTTTTTAAATCAATACTCAATATTTTTAACTCGGGATCAACTGGGAGCGACAAAATTTAGGGATATCAAATGTTATCTTCGTTTTATCAATTATATAAAAAAAGAAGAATCTTTGGAAAAATAGCCAATATCATTTTTTTCATAGCTGTTTTTAAATTGACACTTCAGGATGTAAAGTTGCGTGGTACTAAAATGGTATCTTTAAGGTATTTTTTATCATCAGCAAAAGGATAGTCCAATGTGTAATGAAGACCTCGACTTTCTTTGCGACTCATGGCGCTGTTAATAATAAGTTCTGCAACAGTGACTAAATTTCTCAGCTCAATTAAATCACTATTTATAAGATATTGACGGTAGTAATCATCTATCTCTCCTTGAAGTAATTTAATTCTTTGTTTGGCAAATAATAATCGTTTGTTTTTGCGCACAATACCAACATAATTCCACATAAAACGTCGTAACTCATCCCAGTTATGTGTGACAACAACACCTTCTTCAGAACCTGTGACTCGACTGTCATCCCATGGTGGTAATAATGGCTCACAAATAAAGTGCTGTAATTCACTTTTAATTTTTTCTGCTGCTGCTTTGCCAAAAACAAGGCATTCCAGCAATGAATTACTGGCCATTCGATTTGCACCATGTAAACCAGTAAAAGCGGTTTCACCGATAGCGTATAGGTTTGAAATATCTGTTTTGCCATCCAGGTCGGTTATTATCCCACCACATGTGTAATGTGCTGCTGGTACAACTGGAATGGGTTCTTGAGTAATATCAATTCCAAAAGATAAACATCGTTGATAAATAGTTGGGAAGTGGTCCTTGATAAAAGCGGGGGATTTGTGAGTAATGTCAAGGTGAACATAATCTGAACCCGTTCGTTTCATTTCAAAGTCAATAGCCTGGGCCACAATATCTCTTGGTGCAAGTTCCTCTCGTTCATCAAATTTGTGCATGAATGGTGTGCCATCAAGTAATTTGAGTTTAGCGCCTTCGCCACGCAGTGCTTCTGAAATGAGAAAAGACTTTGCTTTGGGATGATAGAGACAAGTCGGATGAAACTGGTTAAATTCCATATTTGCAATTCGGCACCCTGCACGCCATGCCATTGCAATACCATCACCTGTTGAGCTGTCAGGGTTGCTGGTGTACAAATAGACTTTGCTTGCACCACCTGTTGCCAAAATTGTAAATTTAGCAGGGACTTCATCAACTTGATTGGTTTCAGTATTGAGGAGATAAATGCCAACGCACTGTTTTTCTGAATCTGATGAAGCAGGTGATAAAATAAGATCAACTGCCATGTGATGTTCAAAAAGTGTGATATTGGCCGTTTTCTTAACCTGAGCTAATAATCCTTCTGAAAGTGCTTTTCCTGTCGCATCAGCAGCATGTATTACTCTTCGGTGACTGTGACCACCTTCGCGGGTTAAATGATAGTTGTCTGAATTATTATCTTCTTTTGAAAATTGAACACCTTTGTCAATCACCCAATTAATAGATTCTTTAGCGTGTTCAATGGCAAATTGAACGCTTTCTTGATGGCACAATCCTGCCCCTGCATTTAACGTATCTTTGACATGAGAATCAATACTGTCGTTATCTTCATCTAATACTGCAGCAATACCACCTTGAGCATATAGGGTCGAGCCTTCATGAATTGGGCCCTTAGATATTAAAGCAATGGTTGGTAAATTTTCAGAGCGTGTGCTGTTGGGACTTTGTTGGGCAAGTTCTAATGCAACAGTCAGTCCCGCAGCTCCTGTTCCCACAATAATGACGTCATAACACTCAGTATTCATAAGCTTTAGTTAAACCTAAATTCGTGCGACGTTTGGTCGCCTGCATAAATTAAAAGCACAAGTATTTGTAACTCTATAGTGTCTATATTATGCACAATAAAATTGATTTTACCTACTGTTCTAATGAGATATATCCCTGTTTTATTAATTCAAAGCAGTTGCTTCACATAGAAAAGTAAGGCCACTTTGTTCTTTCTATAGGTCAAAAAATATAGGGTATAAGTGATGAAATGGATTGATCAATTTGTTTGTTGATCGATGTCAAAAAATACGCCAACATAACGGGTAGATACAGTGAACTTTTTTTTAAAGTTTCTGTCTTAAAGTCAGAGTAGTGTAAATATTCATTTGTAGGGTATTTTTTTTTATTGTAAACTTTGCTCAATTAGGCGATATTGCAAAGAATATTGATTGGTTCTAATTCGTATCCATTTGTTTATTCATCTCCCAATAGGATGAAGCTATAACCAAAAGCCTATTTATGGTTGAAATAAATGAATTAATAAAAATTGGATTAAAAAGAATTATACTGACTGTCATTATAGATTTTGAATTATTATAAAAAATATGTCGATCACGAATGAATGGGAAACTAATGGGCGATAATCAATCGCAAAATAAAATTGATCTGGAGATAGTAAAAAGAGTTCAACGTGGTGATAAAGGTGCATTTGATCTTTTGGTTATAAAATATCAGCATAAATTAGCCAAGTTAGTTTTACCTTATGTCCATGATAGAGATGAAGTTTTGGATGTTGTACAGGAATCTTTTATTAAGGCATACAAAGCCCTTCCCCGATTTAGAGGAGACAGTGCTTTTTATACCTGGCTTTATCGTATTGCCATCAACACCTCTAAAAATTATTTAACGGCACAAAGCAGGCGACCACCAAGGTCAGATGTGGATGCTGTTGATGCTGAATTTTATGATGGTGGCAGTGCGATGCATGACAACACCACGCCAGAAGCCAATTTAGCAACACAACAGATCAAAGAGACCATTAATCGAGTCATTTCAGGTTTACCTGAAGAATTAAAAATTGCCATTACATTACGTGAATTTGAAGCGATGAGCTATGATGAAATCGCTGACATAATGGATTGTCCTGTGGGTACAGTCCGTTCCAGGATCTTTAGAGCAAGGGAAGCAATAGAGAATGAGATCAAAGCGTTACTTTAATGCCTGGTCTCAATTCCATTTTGTAGCAAAAGCGTTACAGATTTTTTATACTCTGGATAAGCAGTATCTGGATATTATTTCGAGCTAATGAGAAGAACATGTCTGAACAAATACAGCAAGATATTGAGCAACAAAGAAATATTGATTTATCAGCTTTTATTGATTCCGAACAATCCGATGTAGAAACTTCTCAAATTATTGATGATTTACTCAGTGATCCTGAATACAAAGAAAAATATGCACGAACGCAATTAATAAATGACTATCTTCAGGAACAAGTGCAGCAAGAGCTGTCGTTTTCAGATTTGAGGGAAAATATATCACTTTCATTAGAGAGTTTACCTGCCCATTTCTCAAATGATGCGGTCCATCTTGATACTTTAACAACAGAAGTTGTTTCTCAAAATTCCTGGTTACAGTCTTTCTTTAAAAAGAGCCGAGAAAATAAACTATTGAGTGGTTTATCAGTTGCTGCATCCGTTATGTTTGTTACTCTATTTACTTTGCAGGGATTCAATGGTGGGGCTTTAGTCGACGATTCAAAAAGCTCGTCCATTGCTAATAAGAGCCTTCAAATTTCAACACCTTTGTTAATACAGTCTGCTTCCATGCTGCCAGTTTCTTTTGTATCTACTTCTTCTATGATTCCTGCTTCAAACAGTCTTGTTCTGGATTTAAATCAATCGAATAAACAGAAATATGAATGGGTTGAAGCGGATCCCGTGCTTTCTAAACAAGTAAGACAATATATTAATGAACATGAACGCCGGCATGCAGGTTATAATTTGCAGCCTAAAATTCGTACGGCGACGTATCAGGTTGGCGAATAACACGGAACCATGCTTTGTTGTATTCAAGTAAATAGAGATTTAAATCAAGGTTTTTAATAGTATGGTAGATAAAATATGCTTACAACTTTGGTTTATAGAAAGAGCGTATTAAAAAAATTGGCATTTACTTCATGAAATTAACAAAATTAAGTGTTCATTACTGCTTTTGGTTTTTATTATTTTTAACTCCCGTGTCCCAGGCTCAGTCCTCTGTTCCAAATACCTTGTTGCTTGCAGATGATACTGAACAAAAGAGTAGATTTATAGGAGCATCGACACCTCAAAACATTCCTACTTTATCGATTGAGTCTCTTTTAGAGCAATTTGCTCTTAGTGGTTCAAACCAATTGTTTGATGGTACATTTATTTACTTATTTGAGGATAAAGTACAAACCGTTAAGGTCCATAGAAAGAAAAACGTCAATGGTCAGGTCGTAGAAGAATTTGTGCCAATGGATGGAGTACAAAAAAAGACTTCCAGATTATTGGAAAACCAGTATTGTTCACTGGATAATGAATGGCAATATCAGTTCCAGGCAATTTCATCCAGTTTTCCATTTCGTGTCAACAATCATTATCAAAACTTATTACAAAACTACAATTTTGCTTTTTCTGGAATTGAAACAGTTGCAGGCATCTCAGCGATCAGTATTATAATTAAGAGTAAAGATCCTTATCGATATGGTTATCAACTTTGGTTTGAACCAAAGACAGCCACTTTATTAAAATATAAATTGGTTGATCATAACGATCAGTCCATTGAACAATATCTTTTTACAGACATAGCAATTCAAGAACGTTCAGATTCACCTGTCAATGAAAGTCAGGCGGCTTTATGTCATGAACAATATAAAGGTATGAATGCTGCTTTTAAAGAGTATTTCTATCTCAATAAAGTGCCTGCTGGTTATAATCTGGTTTCGTTTCGTAAAGGGACTATTTACAACACTGAACGACAGGCTTATCAATTTCAACTGAGTGATGGTTTATCATCTGTTTCTATTTTTATTGAAGATAAGAAGGATTCCAATCAAGCCATTAATGGCGTAGTGAAACTTGGACCTGTCAACATTGCAGGCAAAAGCGTAGGAAAACACCAGATCACGATTATCGGTGCCATTCCTATCGTCAGTGCCTTACATTTTATTAAAGCGGTTAAACGACCGAACCACAAGGTAAGTAAAATCAATGATTGAGGAACAGGCTATTGTTGTTAAGTGTGACAGCAATTATATTTGGGTTCAAACTCAGCGACAGTCCAGTTGTGGACACTGTTCTGTTAAAAGTGGTTGCGGAACACAGGTGCTTTCTAACGTCCTGGGCAATAAAGCAACTCTTGTTCGTTGTATCAATGCGATTAGGAGTCAATCTAATGATCAAACCTCAGAATTAAAAGCGGGGGATACCGTGATGGTCGGAATGAAAGAGTCAGCATTACTCAGTGGTTCATTGCTCATCTATTTTTTACCCCTTATATCTATGATGATAATGGGAGGAGGGGCTGTTATGGTTGCCCGCTTATTTTGGCCTGAAGGGATTGATACATTGTCGATTATATTTTCATTTTTGGGGCTATTCATGGGTTTATACCTTGCAAAATTTTATTTATATAAGGCTCAACATACAAATAGGAATTCTTCGGGTCAAATTGATAATCTTCAAAAATTTGAACCTGTCGTTCTGAAGAAAATAAGTTCAAAAACACATCCAGTCATAATGATGATGCCATGAAACAATTCAAGTTTTTTTACAGAAACGGCTGCCATTTATGTGAAGACATGTATCAACTTATTCAGCCCTATGAAAAATTAAATAAAATTGCAGTTGAAAAGTTAAATATTGACAAAGATCCTGACCTGTATATTAAGTATAATTTATTAATCCCTGTTCTCTCGGATGCAGATGAAAATGAAATTTGCCATTATTTTTTTGATAAGCACAGTTTTGAACAGATTCTAAGTAATTAATACCCCATCTTATCGACATTATCTCCACTTTTTACCTGATTTTTGTTATGATCCAGCGCTTGTTTATTACATAAGAAAGATTTTCTGGAGATTGAGTGGCTGAATTAGAGTTTATACGTAATTTTTCAATTATTGCCCATATTGACCATGGTAAATCAACATTGTCCGATAGGATTATCCAGATTTGTGGTGGTTTAAGTGATCGTGAAATGCAGGCGCAGGTCCTGGATTCTATGGATATTGAACGTGAGCGTGGTATCACGATTAAGGCACAAAGTGTCTCACTGGATTATATTGCTCAAGATGGTAATACCTACCAACTCAATTTTATTGATACGCCTGGACATGTCGATTTTTCTTATGAGGTTTCCCGCTCGTTAGCAGCCTGTGATGGTGCATTATTGGTTGTGGATGCTTCTCAAGGTGTTGAAGCACAAAGTGTTGCGAACTGTTATACCGCAATTGAACAGGGGCTTGATGTTTTACCTGTTTTGAATAAAATTGATTTACCTGCAGCAGATCCTGATAAAGTTATCACGGAAATTGAAGAAGTCATTGGCCTTGATGCTATGGAAGCACCACATTGCAGTGCAAAAACGGGTGAGGGTGTTCCAGAGTTACTTGAATATCTAGTGAAACACATCCCTGCTCCACAAGGCGACAGAGAAGCCCCATTAAAGGCATTAATTATTGATTCCTGGTTCGATTCTTATCTCGGTGTTGTTTCCTTAGTTCGGGTAATGCAAGGCACTATAAAACGTCGAGATAAAATGCAAGTCATGTCGACAGGGCGTGCCCATACTGTCGATGGCGTTGGTATATTTACCCCCAAGCGTGAAGCAAAAGAGTTGTTGACTGCCGGCGAAGTCGGCTATGTTATTGCTGGTATCAAAGACATTTACGGTGCGCCTGTCGGTGATACATTAACCACGTCTCATCATCCTTGTGATGAACCTCTAGAAGGGTTTAAGGAAATTCAACCTCGTGTTTTTGCGGGCCTTTTTCCTGTCACTTCCGATGATTATGAAGGCTTGCGTGATGCCTTATCAAAGTTAAAACTGAATGATGCAGCCTTATTTTTTGAACCCGAAATTTCACAGGCATTAGGCTTTGGTTTCCGCTGTGGTTTTCTTGGAATGCTGCATATGGAAATCATACAGGAAAGACTTGAACGTGAATATGATTTAGATTTAATCACCACGGCACCTACCGTTATTTTTGAAGTGTTAACGACTAAAGGTGAAACGATTAAAGTTGATAATCCAGCTGCTCTGCCCGAACGTTCAACCATTGATGAAATTCGCGAACCTATCATTTCTGCAAACATACTACTACCACATGAATATGTCGGTAATGTGATTGGTTTATGTATTGAGAAACGTGGTGTTCAGAAAAAGTTGCAGTATGTGGGTAATCAGGTCAATATGACCTTTGAAATGCCAATGAATGAAGTTGTCCTGGATTTTTTTGATCGATTGAAGTCTGTCAGTCGTGGTTTTGCTTCATTAGAATATCACTTTGAACGTTTTGAAGTTGCAAAGCTCGTTAAGATGGATATTTTAATCAATGGCGAGCCTGTTGATGCACTCTCGTTGATTATCCATGAAGACCTGGCTTTAAGTCGAGGTCGTGATTTGACTGAAAAGATGAAAGAACTCATTCAAAGACAGATGTTTGATGTGGCGATTCAAGCTGCTATTGGTTCAAAAGTCATTGCTAGGACCAATGTTAAAGCACTTAGAAAAAATGTTACTGCAAAATGTTATGGCGGTGATGTCAGTCGCAAAAGAAAATTATTAGAAAAACAAAAAGCAGGTAAAAAGCGCATGAAACAGGTTGGCAGTGTCGAAATACCTCAGGAAGCTTTTTTAGCTGTACTTCATATCGGTAAAGATTAGAAATATAATTTATTAAGCTCAGTTTAAAAAAAGAGTAAAAAGAGAAAAGAATGGACTTTGATATTGCATTAGTATTAGTTGTTTTGACCCTTGTATCTGGTTTTGTGTGGTTGCTTGATAAGTTCTTATGGGAGAAAACTCGCACTGAAAAACAACAGGCTGAATTAGAGCGCAAGGGGAGTGACATCAGTGCGCAGGAGAGAGATGCATTATTAGCTGATCCCATTATTGTGGATTATGCTAAATCGCTTTTTCCCGTATTTTTTATTGTTTTAATTCTACGCTCCTTTATTTTTGAACCTTTTAGAATTCCATCGCAATCTATGATGCCCAATTTATGGGTGGGTGATTTTATTCTTGTGAATAAATTCAGTTATGGAATACGTCTTCCTGTGTTAAACGCTGAAATTATCGATTCTGGTAAACCCAAAAATGGTGATGTTGCTGTTTTCAGATACCCTGTCAATCCCTCAATTAATTTTATTAAACGAGTCGTGGGCATTCCAGGTGATCATGTTGTTTATAAAAATAAGTTATTGTATATCAATGATAAGCCTATGTTGCAAAAAGATTTGGGTCAGTATGCAGGCCAAGGCTCTGGTGAGAAAATGACTGGTGCTTCATTAAAATCAGAAAACTTACTTGGCGTGGATCACAATATTTTACTTGAATTAAACAAGCCAGAACTCAGTCATATGTATCTCCCCGATTTTTACAAAAATGGTACGATAGATATGATTGTTCCAAAGGGTCAGTACTTTGTTATGGGTGATAATCGTGATGGCAGTCACGATAGTCGTTTTTGGGGCTTAGTTCCTGAAGATCATTTGGTTGGCAAAGCCTTTATGATCTGGTTTAATTGGGATGTGGGACATGGTCTGTTTTGGGAGCGTATTGGTAATGCCATTGAATAATATTCTAAATTTACTATACTCCTATTTATCTTTGCCTATTTTTTTATAAATAATCGTTGAATTTCAATACTTAAATTCAATAAGGAAAAAAAATGTTAAATAAATGCTATAAGTTTCAAAAACAAAAAGGATTTACCTTTACTGGTTGGCTGTTTGTTATTTTTCTTGTTTTGTATTTTGCATATCTTACTATGATTACTGTTCCTTATTTGATTAGTAATAATACGATGAATAACATTTTAGAATCTTTAAAAGAAGAGCCTGGAATTACACAGAAATCCAAAAGTCAAATATTGAGACTCATTGAAAATCGTATGGTGATCAATCAAGTACGTGATATTCCTAAAGAGGCTTTTGAAATCGTAAAAGAAGGTAATACAGTGACCGTTTATTTGGAATATGATGATAAAATTAAGTTTATGAAAAATGTATTTATTGTTATTGAACGTAATAAAGAAATTGAATTGATTCGTAATTGAATACTAACTTAACCAGTCTTTGTCATAAGTTAGGTTACACTTTTAAAGACCTAAACTTACTAAAAACAGCACTGAGTCATCGCAGTGTCGGTAAGAATAATAATGAACGACTCGAATTTTTAGGTGATTCCGTTATTGGTTATGTCATGGCGGAAGAGCTTTACCTTCGATTTGAAAGTGAAAATGAAGGTAATCTCAGTCGCTATCGCTCTTTGTTGGTTAAGGGTGATACGCTTGCAAGCATTGCCCGTCAAATGAATGTTGGGCAATATTTAAAGCTTGGTGGGGGCGAACTCAAAAGTGGTGGATTTAGGCGCGCATCAATTTTGGCCGATGCCATGGAGGCAATTATTGGTGCTATTACTCTGGATTCAGATATAGAGCAGGCCCGTCAATGTATTTTATTCTGGTATAAAGAGCGCCTGGATAATATCAGAACATTGGACTTAAAAGATCCCAAAACTCGCCTTCAAGAGCAACTTCAAGCAAATAAATTTGAATTACCCCAATATAAAGTGATTTCCGTTAATGGTAAAGAACATGCTCAGATTTTCCAAGTGGATTGTCATGTTAAAGAGCTTGCTTTAAGCATGACATCTGAAGGCAGTAGTCGAAGAGCTGCAGAACAAAAAAGTGCTGAATTAATGCTAGAACTTTTAATTGAACAGAAAAGCTTAAAGAATATAAAATAATTGATCTTAAAATTTATAGATATTTTATGATCAAATCTTCACTTACCTCATCCTAAAAATCAATCGAATTTACAAACTATGACAAACATGGAATACCCAGAAAATTACAGAAGTGGTTATGTTGCAATTATTGGACGTCCCAATGTCGGTAAATCAACATTACTCAATTATATTCTTGGATTTCATTTAAGTATTACTTCAAAAAAACCTCAAACAACACGTCATCGTCTTTTGGGGATCAAAACAACAGAAACAGCCCAATCAGTTTATATTGATACTCCAGGTTTACATAAAAAGTATAAAGGTGCCATTCATACCTATATGAACAAAGAAGCAATGTCAACGTTGCAAGATGTTGATGTTATCGTTTTTGTTGTTGATGGAATCAAGCTGACTTCAGAAGACGAATACGCTATTGAACTATTAGAAAAGTGCGATCAGCCTATCATTTTAGCGGTCAATAAAGTAGACAAAATTAAAGATAAAGAAATACTATTACCATTTATTGAAGATTTAAGCCAGCGTCTGTCTTTTGCACAGATCGTTCCAGTTTCAGCGTCTAAAGGAAGTAATGTTGCAGAATTAGAAAAACACATTGAATCCCATCTAAACTTATCTGTTGCTTACTTTCCAGAAGAACAAATTACTGATAAATCAGATCGATTTCTTGCTTCTGAGCTCATTCGCGAAAAATTAATGAGATTATTAGGTCAAGAGCTTCCATACGCTATTGCGGTTGAGGTTGAAGCTTTTGAAGAAGAAGCCTCGATCATTAAAATTTCAGGAATCATCTGGGTTGAGCGAAGTAATCAGAAAAGTATTATTATTGGTAATAAAGGCCATCAACTCAAAGAAGTGGGTAAGCAAGCTCGAATTTCGATGGAAAGACTGTATGATAAAAAAGTATTTCTAAAACTTTGGGTAAAAGTGAAAGAAGGCTGGTCTGATGACCAAAAAGCATTGAAAAGCCTGGGTTACTTTGATTCGCTCAATACAGAAGAATTTTGAACGTCTTTTTTTGCTGAAATTATTGCCAATAATTATTATTTATGGCTTTTCTTTAGAGATTTTATTAAGGACTTTTATTGAGGACTGATTCAGACCTATGATCCAAGGTTCTAAAATAACGTTGAATAACAAATCAGCTGTTGTTCTTCATTCCTATAATTATCGCGATTCCAGCCTGATTATAAATTTTTTTCTCAGTGAATACGGGTTGGTGAGTGCAATCGCAAAGGGTGTCAAAGGTAAAAAATCTAAGCACAACCTATTTATTCTTTTACAGCCATTTCAACGTCTTACAATTTCCTTAACAGGGAAGCAAGAACTTTTAATTCTCACTTCCGTTGAATTTAACCCATTGAGCAATCAACCTGATTTTCAATTTGACTCTCATAGCGGCACTGATCACATCGACAATAATCACAGCGATATTAATCGTAGTGCCTTGGATTCTAATAGTAAAGTTTCATTGCAACGCTGGGAGTTATCTGGAAAGTCTCTTTATTGTGCTTATTATTTAAATGAGTTGTTACTTCGATTATTACCTACGCATACCGATTGTCATGAAATTTTCACCCTATATGAGAAAACTCTAGAAATTCTTTCTCATTTATCAACGTCACACATTTCAATTCATTATGAAATACCATTAAGACTTTTCGAATTGAAATTATTGGAATACCTTGGTTATGGCCTTAATCTTAATTGTGATGTGCAAACAGATTTACCCATTGATATTCATAAACAATATTATTATATACTTGATGCTGGCCCCATTGAAAAAAAGCCACAAGGCATAAAAAATTTAGCGATAAGTGGTCATACTTTAATTAATCTAGCAAATAATCAATTTACTGATCAGAAAACCTTGCAAGAAAGTAAACAACTATTAAAATGGGCGCTTGCTGAACATTTGGGTGATAAACCACTTAAAAGTCGTGAAATATTTAAACAGCTTTATCGATCAAACTTAAAGTAAAATCCTTTAGCTAAGCTGTTGATAAGTTATATTAACTACTATTAGCATAAAAAGTGATTTTCTTAATTAATACATAGTGAGAGGACAAATAATGAATCACACTGCACCTATTTTACTCGGGGTCAATATTGATCACATTGCAACTTTAAGACAGGCAAGAGGAACCCGATATCCTGATCCTGTAAAAGCGGCTATGGATGCTGAGTTTGCTGGTGCAGATGCCATTACTTTGCATTTAAGAGAAGACCGGCGTCATATACAAGATCGTGATGTTTATCTTATTAGTGATGTACTTCAAACTCGTATGAATCTGGAAATGGCTGTGACCAATCCCATGCTGGATATAGCTGAAAAAGTGAAACCATCAGATTGTTGTTTAGTGCCTGAAAAACGTGAGGAACTGACTACTGAGGGTGGTTTAGACGTTGCTTCTCAGATAACTAAGATGACAGAGGCCTGTCAAAGACTCGCAGAGGCTAATGTTCGAGTTTCTTTATTTATAGATGCCGATAAAAGACAAATTGATGCTGCAGTTCAAGCCAAAGCACCAGTTATTGAAATACACACAGGGCATTATGCTGATTTACAAGGCGTTGAACAAGCGCGTGAATTTCAGCGTATTAAGGAAGGCGTTTTATACGCAAAATCTCTGGGCTTACATGTGAATGCAGGGCATGGTCTGCATTATCATAATGTTCACGCTATCGCGGCATTAGCAGATATAGAAGAGCTTAATATTGGTCATGCTATCATAGCTCAAGCCTTATTTTGTGGATTAGACAGTGCAGTTAAAGAAATGAAAGCTTTGATGTTAACTGCCAGAAGTGGTGCTTAGCAATTTTTTTAGCATACTTATTTATATATAGTGAAACCAAGATATTGATTTAATATGAACTTCATGAAAACATTATCGATTCAAGAAAATTTCAATCGACTACGTACCAACAAAATATTTGAATTTTTTGTTATTTCTATCATCATTTTTTCTGCCCTGGTTATCGGTGCAAAAACCTATGATATCTCGCCAACCACTCTATGGCTTATTCATCTACTGGATTGGTTTATTACCTTCTTCTTTTTAACCGAAATCATTATACGTTTTATTGGAGAAGAGCATAAGAAAAGCTTTTTTAAACATGGCTGGAATATTTTTGATACGCTTATTGTTATTATGAGTTTAATACCTGTCGAGGACAGTGAGTTGGCTATTATCGGGCGTCTCATACGTATTTTCCGTGTCTTAAGAATGGTTTCTATCATTCCAGAACTGAAAATGTTACTTAATTCATTGCTTATTGCATTACCTCAATTGGGCTATATTGTTGCCTTGATGTTCATCATATTTTATATCTATGCGGCTATTGGAAGTACATTTTTTGCAACTATTAATCCTGTGCTATGGGATGATATTGCTATCTCTATGTTGACTCTTTTTCGAGTGATGACTTTTGAAGACTGGACGGACGTCATGTATGAAACTATGGCTGTTTACCCATTAAGTTGGATTTATTATCTTAGCTTTATCTTTTTCACTGCATTTGCTTTTTTAAATATGGTAATCGGTGTTGTGGTTAATGTTTTAAACGAAGAGCACGAAAAAATTCGTGAAGAAGAAGAAAAAAATATGCAGCATGTGACTCTTGAGGAACTGGACAAGAAAATTGATGAGTTGAAACAATTAATCTTACTTAGAGATTCCTCATCTTAGTTGGTGAAATATAATTTTTTATTCAAAAATATATGCTGTCGATAAAATAAATTGCAATTTTTCTAATGATTGTATTTACAAATAAATAATAAAGGACTATTGTTGATTATATGTGAGCTGGTTCTCATTTTTATGAGTATTTGTTCATTGTTGAATATTATAGAGAGTATGTTCACAGATTTTGTCCTTTTTAAGTCTTAGACTGAACTTTAAAGGATTTAGATATAAGGATATTCTCGTCTTTGACTTTTAATTACTGTAAATATTCAGTATGAGGACAGAAGATATGATGACTTTGTTCGTTTTAGCGTGTGTGTTTTTGGTTCTTATTACCGTTCCTGTGTAGAAGACTTTATTTAAAATTGCGCTTTTTAGACCTTCCTATATTGATTGGCAAAACACTTTTGTCTTCTCAAAGACATTGTTTGCCATAAAGTTACAAATAACTTCAATGATTAAACTTTGACTTTTATACTGCGCCTGTTTTTAAAAAGCATCAAGCCAATTTCAGTATTTTTTTTAAGAGAAATAATCCCTTCAAGTTTGCTTATCTAATAAAATTTATCAATTAACTCATTTCAAATGTTTATTTGATATTTCTCACTTATGCTGCGACCCGCCATAATTTAGATTTCTACATGTAATATTTTGAAAGAAAGTTAATGATAGTGCTCACTTTGAATGATATTTTTGTAAATTGTTATAGTTTTGTCATAATTTAAGTTACATTGCTATAGTATTATATAAATGGATTTTTACCTATTAATTGATGAATTACCAAAAAGATTATCAGTTTATGATCTTAGTCATTCAAACAAAACTGAACAGGGATAAAAGAAGTACAAAATAATGCAAAATATGTTCATAAAAAAAAGCCTCGTGTTGGCAATTATTGGTCTATTGCTTGGTCTAATTGTCGCTAACGGGATTAACTCCTACCACTTAATGATGATCACACCTTCAAGTGTTGTTGCCAATAATGAAGAAATGTTTAATTCAACTCAGAGTAAAATTGCAAATCCTCAAACTATTGTTAGATGGCATCTTTTTGGCTCCCATGTCGTTAAACAATCTACCGTTCCGAAAAGTACATTACGTTTGAAATTAATTGGAATTATTAGCTCAACTAGAGATGGAGAAGCAAGAGTGATTATTGAAGGTACATCGCGAAAACAAAGCTATTATAAAGTAGGTGATAAA
Source organism: Gammaproteobacteria bacterium (assembly GCA_016744395.1). Lineage (GTDB taxonomy): Bacteria > Pseudomonadota > Gammaproteobacteria > GRL18 > GRL18 > GRL18. The sequence continues at coordinate 39,509 of JADGEK010000017.1, forward strand.
ATCAAACAAAATGTGAGTTTGCAGTCAATTCATCCTGATCATATTGTTATTATGCATAATTCACGTCAGGAAATTGTGCAACTAAAGACCCTCGATACAAAAAAAAATATGATTAGAAAAGTAGTCACTCAATGAGCATTAGAATAAAAAATAATTTAAGCCTTAGTGTTAAAGAGTATAGGGTATTGCATTCTGCTGCCAATTTTATGATAAACAATTCTACTGTTTTTTTCCTGATTATGTTTGTTTCATCCTTATTCGCATTCGCATTCTCATCAACTGCCTTGGCTCGTGAATCATACGTTTTTAATATGCAGGATGTTGATATTAGAACAATGATTTCCACTGTATCTGATGTGACAGGTAAAAACTTTATTATTGACCCCAATGTGAAAGGAAAAGTAACGGTCATATCAAAGAAAAGCATGTCTGAGAATGAAGTCTACCATATATTTTTATCTCTATTGGATGTCCATGGTTACTCAGTTGTACCGACCATAGAACCTAACACGTTTAAGATAATAAAGGGTATCACTGCCAAGTCGAAAGCAGTACCAAATGATCTTAATAGTGCCATAAAAGGTGATCAGTTAGTGACCCGGGTTATTAAAATTGAACATACCCAGGCTATGCAAATGGTACAGATACTAAGACCACTGGTTCCTCAGCATGCTTATCTTGCAGGCTATGCAGATAGTAATATGATTGTAATTTCTGATTCTGCTAATAATATTACACGTCTTGTTGAATTAGTCGCTCGTTTAGATAAACCAGGGGATGGCAATATTGAAATGATTCGTTTGAAAAATGCCTCAGCCAAAGAACTGGCTCAAACCCTGTCAGCTCTGAATCGAACTAAAAAAACCCTCTCGCAAGTGGTGGTTGCTGATGTTCGCAGTAATAGTCTGTTGATTGGTGGTGATGCAACGACCAGAATGAATTTAAAGGCTTTAATCTATAAGTTGGATTCAAAAGTGAATACTATGAGAAACGCCAACGTTATCTATCTTAGTTATGCAAAAGCTTCAGATATTGCCTCAATACTCAATGAAATAGTAAAAATGTCTGCAACCCCAAAGAGTGCCAGTAATGCCGACATTGTTATTAGTGCTGATGAAAATTCTAATGCCCTGGTTATTAAATCATCATTTTCTAAGTTTTCAGAAATCAAAGAAGTGGTAGCCAAGCTTGATATTCCAAGAGCACAAGTTCACATTGAAGCAATTTTAGCTGAAGTATCCTTTAAGCTTGAAAAAGAATTGGGGGTTGAATGGAATACCAGTGTTAATGACTCAGGTGTGGTGGCTAATGTCTCTACAGGCTTAGCTCTTAAAGATATTTTTTCTTTATCTTATTTGAATAGCGCAGGTGATATTAAAGCCGTTCTAAAAGTATTACAAAGTGACACAGACAGCAACATTCTTTCTACTCCATCATTACTCACACTGGATAATCAGGAAGCTTCAATTGTTGTGGGCGAAAATGTACCATTTCTGACAGGCACACAACAATCACAAGATGGTTTATCAAATCCTTTTCAAACCATTGAACGAAAGGATGTTGGTCTGACACTAAAAGTCACTCCAAGACTGAATAAAGGCAGCACGATTATTATGGATATCTACCAGGAAGTCTCCAATGTATTACCCAAAGTTCAAAATATTTCAGCCGTTGATTTAGTCACGAAAAAAAGAGCCATTGAAACAACCGTTATGGTGGAAGATAAAGGCATGGTTGTTTTAGGGGGACTCATGCAAGATGATCTGATTAATACAGTCAATAAAGTCCCTATCCTTGGCGATATCCCTCTTATTGGGGAGATATTTAAATCATCAAAAGTAGAAACTCAAAAAGCTAACTTAATGGTCTTTATCCGACCTACAATCTTAAGCAATCCTGTATTGGCAAATGATATGGCAATGGAAAAATATCAATTTATTCGTGCTAAACAAGGAGAGTTTAAAGATAAAGGGGTTCGTTTAATTGAACCAGAAACAATTCCCGTTCTTTCTGACCCCGCTAAGTTTAATGGCAGCACTGTTGTTTTACCTAATCCATTTACACAGCAATAACGGTTTTTTATGATTGACACTAAGCAGGTAAAGAAACAGTTTGAAATTGATGGGATGATTTCTGATTTTGTTGATAATTATGATTTAATTGATGATGATAGTTCTAAAGAAATTGAAAATCATCATGCTGGAGATGATTTTCAAGAGGATGACTACTCCCTCGATGAAGTTGAGTCACAATTCTCTGTGTCCTTCGCTTTTTCTAAACGCCAGGGCGTTATTGTAAAAACAAGCATCTCAAATTCCAATATCAATGGCACTGAAACGATTGTTTATTGTCGTGAAGATGTTGATACACTGACAGTGGCTGAATTATTTCGTATTTCACCAGTAAAACTATCTTTTCAGTTTATTGATTATGATGAATTTGAGGCCTTATTACACTCCACTTATGAGCAGGGTGGGAATCAAAACATAGAAAACATTGATCTAGGGGATAATGTTGATTTATTGAGTGTTGCGGAACAACTTTCTGAGCCTGAAGATTTATTAGAAAGTGAAGATGATGCACCCATTATTCGTTTAATTAATGCCATTCTTGCAGAAGCGATTAAAGAGAATGCCTCAGACATTCATATCGAGCCCTTTGAGTTTCGACTGGTGGTTCGTTTACGTGTTGATGGCGTATTGCGAGAAGTGATTCAACCACCTAAAGAACTGGGTAGTTTATTGGTTTCTCGCATTAAAGTAATGGCAAAACTTGATATTGCTGAAAAACGAATTCCTCAAGATGGTCGAATTTCTTTGAAGTTGGCAGGTAAAGCGATAGATGTTCGTGTTTCAACTCTACCAACAGGCGGTGGTGAGCGTGTTGTATTACGCTTACTTGATAATCAGGCTGGCCGTTTAAATATCGAGAAAATGGGTATTAATACTATTACTCAAAAAATGCTACGAGAATTGATTGTAAAACCCCATGGTATTATTCTTGTTACAGGTCCAACAGGCTCAGGTAAAACCACAACATTATATTCAGTCTTAACAGAGTTAAATAATAATAAGCGTAATTTAATTACGGTTGAAGATCCCATTGAGTATTACCTTGAAGGTGTTGGTCAAACTCAGGTTAATAACAAAGTAGAAATGACTTTTGCTAAAGGCTTACGTGCCATTTTACGTCAGGATCCTGATGTGGTAATGGTGGGAGAGATTCGTGATAGTGAAACAGCTGATATTGCGGTTCAAGCCAGTTTAACTGGCCACATGGTACTTTCAACCTTACATACAAATACTGCAGTGGGTTCCATCACGCGTTTACGTGATATGGGTGTCGAGCCTTTCCTGTTGTCATCAAGTCTTATTGCTGTCTTAGCACAGAGACTGGTTCGTGTTCTGTGTTCCGTTTGCCGTGAAGCCTATAAACCCACTGATTTAGAAAAACAAAAACTCGGTATCGATATTGCCGAAGATATTGAATTTTACCATGCAGCAGGCTGTCCTGCCTGTAGTCAGCAGGGTTATAAAGGGCGAACAGGTGTATATGAATTACTGATTGTTGATAACCAGATTCGTAATATGATTCATGATAATGCTTCTGAACAAATCATTGAGCAAGAAGCCAGGAAAAAGACTCATTCAATACAGGCTGATGGTGCAAGACTTGTTTTAAAAGGAACAACAACAACGGATGAAATCTTTAGAGTGATTCGGAATACAGACTAAAATAATGAGTCTGTTAATTGTAATGACATCCATTAAGATTAAATAATAGGAATAGAGTAGGGTGCCAGCATTTGAATACAGTGCATTGAATGTACAGGGTAAAACAGAAAAAGGAGTTTTAGAAGGTGATTCAGCCAGACAAGTCAGTCAAAAACTGAAAACCCAATCTCTGGTCCCGTTTGAAATTTCTGAAATAAACCGTCAGAAAAATAAAAAATCCACAAATGTTCCTTTTATAAAACGTGGGATTTCAACGCCTCAACTGGCCATACTAACTCGACAACTGGCGACTATGATCCGTTCAGGCAGTCCAGTCGAAGGTGCCTTAACTGCGGTTATTCAGCAAAACAATAAGCCAAGAGTTAAAACCATATTAATGGCGATTCGCTCCAGGGTTCGAGAAGGTTATAGCCTGGCTTCTGCATTAGATGAATTTCCACATGTGTTTCCCGATCTTTATCGTGCAACTGTTTCATCTGGAGAGCAGGCTGGTAAACTAGACTTTGTATTAGGGCGTATGGCCGATCATGTTGAGCACAGTCAAGCGCTTAAAAGTAAAATCATGTTAGCAATGGTCTATCCTTTGGTGCTGACCTTTGTGGCCATGTTAGTCACTGTGGTGTTATTGACCTATGTGGTTCCAAAAGTGATTCAGGTGTTTGAAGACATTGACCAAACATTACCTGGAGTAACACTGTTTCTAATCGCTTTAAGTGATTTTCTACGAAATTTTGGCTTCTATATAGCGATAGTTATTATGGTTGCTGCTTTCGTATTCAATATTTTACTGCGTAAAGAAACATTTAAGTATGGCTGGCATACATTTATGCTGAGAATTCCAGGAATTTCCCATATGGTTAAGGGAATGAATACAGCAATCTTTGCTCGTACTTTTAGTATTCTTGCAGGAAGTGGTGTCACTGCGCTTGAAGCAATGAAAATTTCAGCAAGTGTTATGGGTAATCTTCGAATGAAAAAAGCTGTCCTTGATGCAGTTGATCGTGTTCGAGAGGGGGCTGCAATCAGCCCAGCCTTAGAGAAAAGCAATTGCTTCCCCCCCATGACCATTTACCTTATTGCCAGTGGTGAAACCAGTGGCAATCTGGTTGAAATGCTTGAACATGCAGCCAATAGTCAGGAAAAAGAATTTGAAACCATTACCAGTACGATTATGGGTTTATTTGAACCTTTGCTTATCGTCGTAATGGGTGCAGTGGTTTTATTTATTGTGGTGGCCATATTGTTACCCATTTTTCAATTAAATCAATTAGTAGGAGCATAAGACTTGTCTCAGAAAAAATTGTGTCAAAAATCAATGTTAAATAAACACGCTTCAATTCAATTGGGCTTTACATTAATCGAAATTATGATTGTCATTGTGATTTTAGGTATCCTAGCTTCAATTGTAGTACCTAATGTGATGGAAAGTCCAAATGAAGCTCGTATCGTTAAAGCTAAACAGGATATACGCACGCTAGAGGGTGCTTTAAACCTATATAAATTAGATAACTTCAATTACCCAAGTACGGATCAGGGGCTAGAGGCTTTGGTGAAAAAACCAGGTGGACAACCTGAAGCCAAGAACTGGAAGAAAAATGGTTATATGAAGAAAGTGCCCAAGGATCCATGGGGTAATGACTATCTCTATTTAAATTTAGGTGAACAAGGAGATATCAATATTTTTTCTTATGGATCAGATGGTCGAAAGGGTGGTGCTGAAAGTGCTTCTGATATTGACATATTATCACTATAACCACTCAAGTTAGTATCAATAATGCACTTATATCGATGTAATTATAACGGTTTAATGAATTCATTTGCTTATAAGAAAGGCTTTAGCCTGATTGAAATAATGATTGTTGTATTAATTATTGGTATCAGTGCAAGTATGGCTGTTTTGTATATCGATAATAGTGATGACCGACTGAAGTCTGAGGCCAAACGATTATTGGGCATGGCACAATTGGCACGCGATGATGCCATTGTTAAAGGACAGAGTATTGCCATTACCATTGATACCAAAGATGAGGTTGCACAATATGGTTTTTCATATTTTGACAATGGTCAATGGATTATTTTTGATGAAAAGCCTTACCAGTTAATCAAGTTCAGTCATGATATTAAGATGCGCTCAATTCATTCAAACGGGGCAATAACAGAAAGCACGACAAATGATAGTAATGCTTCAGGTAGTAAAGGGCTTATTTATTTTTTACCAACAGGAGAGTCAAGCGAGTTTCAAATTTGGCTGAGTAATGATAATACTGAATATCTCCTAAGCAGCACGATTTTAGGGGAACTGTCTCTGAAAAGGTCTGAAAAACCATGATGCTTAAACAATATGGCGCGCCTTTTAAAATGAATCAAGGATTTACATTAATTGAAATCATTATTGCTTTAGTGGTCATATCGGTTGCATTAGGCGCGGTTATCGCCACTACTGGCAATAGTGTAAAACAGGGTGCCCACATTAAAGATAAAACAATTGCATTATGGGTTGCTCAAAATGTAATTACAGATATCTCAATCAAAAAAAACTGGTTGTCGACAGGTGAAAAAAAATACGATGTGATAATGGCTGGTCGACAATGGTTTATAAAAAATAATGTCACACAAACACCTGATAGCAACATGCGTAAGATGGATGTGTCTGTTTTTACCGATCAAAAAGCGCAAAATAAAATAATTTCATTAACCGCGTACATTATGAAAGAATACGATATCAAAAATAATGCCAATACCTTATAAGAAAATTCATGGATTTACTTTGCTGGAGCTTATGGTGGCAATGAGTATTTTTGCCATTGTTTCATTACTGACAATAGGTGGTTTGAACAATATATTAAATACGCAAGAGCATACTGAAAAAAATATGCAAAGGCTGATTCGATTTCAAATGGCATTTACTATTATATCGCGTGAAATTCAGCAAGCTATTTTACGACCAATACGGGATGAATATGGTACGGTGAGTGACTCGATTAATAGTGAAACGAGTGATGATATTAAAGGCCTTGAGTTTACCCATCAAGGGCGTTTTAACTTAGGTGATACCGTCAGTTTACAGCGTGTTGCTTATTATCAAGAAGATAAAAAACTGATAAAAAAAGTATGGCAGGTCCTGGATCGTGTTGAAGATACAAAACCCGTTAAACAAATAATTTTAGATGATTTAGAGGAAGTTAACTTCTATTTTTATAGTATAAACCGTTCAGAAACTTCATCAAATGAAGGATTTGTTGGTGATATAATATGGCAGGATTCACTCAACAAAGATAATGATTCGCAATTAAGGGCAATTAAGATTTCCTTCAAATCAAAAGATTATGAAGAACTCTATCGAGTATTTGAAATTGTTCAATAAAAATCAATCAATTGACTGTAGACTCGTACAAAAGTACCCATTGAAGTTGATACATAAACGTCAACAGGGTATGGCTTTATTGATGGCAATCATGATTGTCGCTCTCGTTGCAATTATTAGTGTGAATATGCTGTCACAACGACAATTACAAATTTATCGTACTTCAAATTTGTACTTTAAAGAACAGGCTTATCAATATGCTCTTGCCATCGAACGCTGGGGAATCAGTGTATTGGTACAAGACTTAGAACGTGAAAAAAAAGAAAAAGAACATTTTGACAGTTATCAAGATGTTTGGAATACGGCTATTTTTGATTTTGATGTTGAACAAGCGACTATTGATGGTGTGATTGTCGATTTACAAGGCCGTTTTAATTTAAATAATTTAGTGATAGATGGAAAAATTAATAAAAAATGGGAAGTAAGTTATAAGCGTTTATTACAAAAACTGGGTCTATCATTGACTCTTTCAGATACTCTTGTTGACTGGCTTGATACTAATGAGCAACCTTCAGGCAGTTCAGGTGCAGAGGACATTTATTATATTGCTTTGGATAAACCCTACAGAGCATCAAATCAACCATTAGCCAATATATCAGAATTGTATTTGATAAAGAACTATGACAAGAAAGTGATTGATAAGCTCAAACCACATGTTTTTGTTAGTCAAAATGAAACACCTGTCAATATTAATACTTGTACACATGAAGTCTTACAGGCAGTTATTCCAGGCTTATTGGATGAACAGGCAAAAAACATTTTGATGCAGGTAGAAAAACAACCATTTTCAAATATTGAACAATTTATGAAGGATCCATTGATTCAAAATAAAGCCGTCGAATCAAGTCAAATTAGTGTGATTTCTAATTATTTTTCAATTATTAGTCATGTATCGATTGATAAAACTCAAGTCAGTTTACAAAGCATCATTGAAAGGGATGAAAAAGAGGGAATTAAAACTCTCAGTCGACAGGATTCATTATGGTATGCCCCCCCTTTAAAAAATAATGACTCACAAAAAGAAAAAAAGAGTTAGCAGGATGATTTTGACCCGCGAGATAATAAAGGAACTTGATTTTGAATAAAATGCTTGTATGGTTTCATTCATTTCCAGAAGAAACTGACGTAATGATAGATAATCAATTGTTTGAACAAATTAATTTATCTGCCTTTATTATGCCAACCAGTGAGATTTCGCAGGCTAAAAAATTATTTAGTGGAGATTTTAATGAATTCATCACTTTTTTATCTGAAGGAGAATCTTTTCAAGATGTAGAGATTATTTTACCTGCAAATGAAGTATTGTACACTCAGGTTTCAGTGCCTAGTAAGTCTCACAATCGTATCATGCAAGCACTGCCTTTTTTAATGGAAGATCTACTTGTCAGTAATGTACAGAAGCAATATTTTGCTTTAGGTGACATAAAGTCTGGAAAGTGCAATATTGCCATTACCAGGCACTTTATTATAGAAAAAATATTTGAACAGTTTAAAAAACTATCTTTACCTGCTTCTATAATGACTTCAGAAATATTTTATTTGCCGTGGCATAAAAAAAAATGGACTGTTGGCTTTTTAAAGGATAATTTTATTGTTAGAACAGGCGAGCAAAGTGGGGAAACAAATAGCGTACAAAATCTTGAATTTGTTCTTCGACTTCTATTTAATAAAACAAAAATAGACAATCATTCTGAATCCAGTATAGAAAATGAAGTATCGGAAAATACTGAGCTTAAGGATGAAAGTCTTTTACATAAAAATGCTGAACAAATAAATCATTCATTGCCTGTTTCATTGATTGTTTATACAAGTAATAAATTTGATTTCATAAAAAAAATTTCAGAAATAGCGCACGAATATCAGGTTGAAACAGAAATTATTAAGGAGGATATCTTAAACTTTGCTCTGTCTGATATTAAAATGGATTCTGATCATTTGGGAATTAATTTACTGCAAGGAATGTATAAACCTGCTCAATTCAGACAAGTAAAATTCCCATTTCAGATGACTTTAATTTTTATTATTATTCTTGCGGCATTTAGTCAGATGTTTTATATGGGATACCAGTGGAAAATTTATCATGATATGAATGCTGGTTTGCAAACGGAACTTGAACAGTTGTACTTCCAAACATTCCCTGAATCAAAAAGACTAATAGATATTCGTTCTCAGGCAAAAAATAAACTCAAACAACTGCAAAACAAAAGATCATCTGGTAGTTCATTTTTAAGTCTTCTTGGTATTATTGGCAATGAAGTACGTCTCAATAAAGACATACGTATTCAAACGATGCAATATAATGATGATATCTTGCAACTTGACATAGAATCTGAAGGCTTTGTTTTTAATCAATTAAAATCCAGCCTTGAATCTCAGTACAATATGACAATTCAGGAAAAATCTTCCTCAAGAGTTAAGGGTAAAGTTCATTCTGTTGTGAGTTTTAAATTAAATAATAATTAATGGGTTTGAAATATTTAGGTCAGTCGATGTCGATATTAATTCAAAAATGGTCAGCACTAAAAAAGAGTGAACAGCAGTTACTACAATATGGTATTCCACTCATTGTAGTGGCTGTTATTTATTTTTATGTCTGGTTACCCTATAATAAATCCATTGCTGAGGTGCGTCAACAAGTCAGTTATGCCAAAGAAGACATTGTCTGGTTGAAAAGTATCGCAGTACAAGTAAAAAAAATAAAGTCAGGTTCTACTTCTTCGTTAGGCTCTTTTTCAGGGTCTTTTATTAATACGGTTGATAAAAGCATTAAGCAAAACAGGCTTAATAAATACGTCACTTTACTCGAAAAGTCAGGTAATAATAAAGTGGTTGTTAAATTTGATAAAATTAATTTTGATCACATAGTTAAATACTTAGGGTACCTAAAAAATCGATATGGCATTTTAGTTAAAACAATTGATGTTGAACGCACTGAAGATGGTAAATTTGTAAACTCCCGCTTAATTCTTAAAAAGCAAGTTGTGCTGTGAGTAGAAACAATGCCTAAGCAACAACTTAAATTTGCTATTATTTTTATTACTCTTGGAACTGTTTTGGGATGGTTTTCACATTCTGCATTTAACTCTAGCACTGTTGAATTATATTCTAGTGATAGACCCTTAGGCAATAGTATATCTTTTGAGCATAATAAAAAGCTTTCAGTTAAAATGTCGCCGCTGAAAGTCGATTCAGAAATAGAAAAAAACAAAAGTCATTTTAATAAATTTCTTGACAGTAATCAGTTTGAAAAGGCCTTGCTTTGGTACAAAGAAGTTGAAAATAATCATGGACGATATTTGCTTCCTTTATTTCTAAGAAAAGTGGAGTTTCTGGCAGTCAATAATAATACCAAAGCGTTAAATTTATTAGATGTTTTTTTAGAAGAATACTATAGCAGTACTATTATCTTGGTATCTAAGGCCAATACACTGGTTTTGTTTGATCAGATACAGCCAGCATTCGATGCCTTTTTTCTAGCTAAAAACTACGCTAAAAATGATCAAGAATATAATAATATAATTCAATCAATTCATGAACTTTCTATGAAAATCTATCAACGCTACAAATCTGATGGTGAGTGGAAGAAAAACATTCAACTCTTTTCTTTTCTTGCTGAGTCTGAACCTCAGTTTTCTTTTTATAAAATGGTATTAGCTGAATCATACCTTAAAGTAGGAGAGAATGATTTAGCCATGATGCACCTTCAATTAATATCAGAGGATGTAATTTATGGTCGTGAGGCCTCTGAAATGTTAGAGATGCTTATGTTGTCTGATAATTCTAATCGTATTGAACTTAAATTACAGGGAAAACACTATATTGTAGACTCTTTATTGGCTGATCTTTATGAGGTGAAGTTAATGATTGATACAGGGGCATCTTATTCCACTTTGTCTTCTTATGTGATAGCTCAACTTGTTAATAATGGTTTAGCTGAGAAAGTTGGTCAAAAACAAGTCTATACTGCTGGTGGTAAGATTGAAGTGGATGTTTATAACTTAAAAAAAATGTCTATTGGTTTTTTTTCGGTCAATGACATTATTGTTGCTGAACTTGATTTAGAATCTACTCTGGATGGTAATAATAGTTTAGATGGTCTACTAGGTGTAAATTTTTTGAATCAATTTGACTTTTCTATTGATCAACAAAATAAGCAACTGATTTTAAATTCAAAAAATTAACATATGATATTCAGGCGGAGTATATGACTTTTAAGATTTTACTTGTAGCAGCGAGTGTTATGTTATATGGCTGTGTTTCAAGTTCATTTTCTCCTGATGATTCTGCAGAAAATCTTTTACCCTCGACCACTTCAAGTGCTAATAAATCTGATGACTCTTATCTACAAATTGCAAAAGATTTATTTGTAGCAGGTCAATATAGACAAGCCTATCAAATTTCATCAAATTTAGCCGAAAAGAATAATGTCGAAGCACAATATTTGTTAGGTTACATGATTTTTTATGGCTATGGTGTACCTGCTGATGAAAAACAAGGTACAAAATGGATCAATGTTTCAGCTGATACAGGGTATAGGCCAGCCATTGAAGCACTTGTTTTAATTAAACATGGTTTAACGCCAGATAATAAATGTTCGTCTGTCAATTTATTACCTGAAAGCAAGAATGTATCTCACTCTGAGACTTCTCAGGAACCTAGAAATAGAGCAGTGACTCAGCATGATCAAAATGCTGAACCTATGATCACAGATGCTTCAGCGTCTCAAAAAGTAAAGAACACAATGGCTCTCACATCAACTCAATTAAAAGAGGGTGAAGTGTTAATAACACCTAAAAAAAAGTAAATCATATCAACTCAGACATGATTTCGGAGTGATTTACGCTTAAACTTATGATGGGTAAAACTGAATTAAGCATTATAAATTATGGAAAAGATTTTGTTAAAAAATATCCAGATCTAGAAGGCTTTATTATTAGCTTTAAATCTAAAAGAAACCCTATTCTTATGGGTTGAATTCAGTAAATACAAAATTAAAGAAGTTCTTGTTGTTTTAGATAACATTAAAAGTAGACATAATAATTTATCTTTGTGGGTTAGACGCTTAGATAAATTTGAATCCATTGTTCACCATTCAATATTATCATTCTATTGCTATTAAAATTTCATCGGGGTTGACTGTGTCTCCTTTACTGATATAAACATCAGTGACTTTGCCAGAAATAGGGGCTTGTATTTCGGTTTCCATCTTCATGGCTTCGGTGATAATAACGGGAGTACCCGCTTCTACCGCATCACCAACTTTGACTAGAACATCGACTATGACACCTGGCATGGAGGTGGTGACATGACCAGGTTCAGAGGCTTTGGGGTGTTTGCTACTTTTTCCTGTGTGTGAGACAGCACCACCTGATGATGACAAATCAATATCTGAAAGGATTTCAACCTGTATTTCTTCAGGGACGCCATCTAATGTCATATAAAATGGGCGACGATCCTGATTTGGGTGGCCTGTACCAGTAACTTTAATATTGTATTCTTCACCATGAAGAGTGATTAAAAATTCGGTCGGAGCATTAGGACAGGAAGCAGTATTTTCACCAATGGGTTCAAGATATTCAGGGGTGAGAGTGCCAGCAGCTCGTTGTTCTAGAAAATCTTTTCCGATATCAGGGAACATGGCATAAGTGATTACATCTTCCTTAGATGTAGCCAATTTTCCAATTTCAGATTTAAGTTTGGACAGTTCAGGTTTCAATAGATCTGCTGGTCTGCAGTCAATAACATCTTCATTACCTATGGCTAATTGTTGGATCTTTTTGCTTATTTTTCCTGGTGCCTTACCGTATTTACCTTGCAGATACAATTTGACTTCATTGGTGATGGTTTTATAACGTTCACCTGTTAATACATTTAAGACGGCTTGTGTTCCGACAATTTGTGATGTGGGTGTCACCAGAGGAGGGTAGCCAAGCTCTGAGCGGACTTTGGGGATCTCCTTTAAAACATCATTCATTCGAGAGAGTTCGCCCTGTTCTTTTAATTGGTTTGATAAATTTGAAATCATTCCACCAGGCACTTGATTGACCTGAACTCGAGTATCAAGACCAGTAAAATCACTTTCAAATTGATGGTATTTTTTTCTCATCTGGTAAAAATAACTGCCAATTTCCTGTAAATCAGGTAAATTCAGTTTTGTATCGTAGTCCGTATTGAGTAAAGCTGCCACCATGCTTTCTGTCGTTGGGTGACTCGTTCCTTCAGCAAACGATGAAATGGCTGTATCAATGCCACTACAACCCGCTTCAAGTGCTTTTAACTGACACATTGAAGCTAACCCAGCGGTTGCATGAGAATGTAATTGTACTGGAACTTCCAGTGCATCTACCAATGCTTTGACCAGTTCTGAAGTCGTATAGGGTGTTAGCAGGCCTGCCATGTCCTTAATCACGATAGAATCACACCCCATAGACTCCATTTGTAGTGCCATTTTTACAAAAAGTTTATTATTGTGGACAGGACTTGTGGTATATGAAATTGCTCCCTGAGCATGCTTGTCATTTTTCTTGATGGCTTTAATTGAAGATTTGAGATTACGAATATCATTCATTGCATCAAAGACACGGAAGACATCAATGCCATTTTGTGCAGACAATTTGACAAATTCCTTTACAACATCGTCAGAATAATGACGATAGCCTAAAAGGTTTTGCCCACGCAACAGCATTTGTAAGCGTGTTTTAGGGAGTGCTTCTTTGAGTAGTTTTAGGCGATCCCAGGGATCTTCCTTGAGAAAACGTATACAACTATCAAAAGTGGCACCACCCCAAACTTCAAGTGACCAATAACCAATTTTATCTAATTTTTTACAAATCGGAAGCATGTCATCTGTTCGCATACGGGTTGCAATGAGTGATTGATGTCCGTCTCTTAAAACTGTTTCCGTGACACGTGTTTTTGACATTATTTTATCCTGGTTAACTTATTGTGTATGTGGATTAAAAACAAAATGATCACATGCCCTGATGTGCTGCTATCGCTGCCGCAAAGGCCAGGGCAAGATGTTGCTGAGAACATTTAACTGAATAGTTGATTAGTTCAGGGTGCTCTTCTACAAAACTGGTGTCGAAACAAGCATTAATAAAATCATCTGAATTTAAAATAGCATGTTGATAAGGTATTGTGGTTTTTACACCATAAACCCCCATATCTTTAAGAGCCCTTTTGGACCTTTGTATGACTTCATCCCATTCAAGTGCCCAAACAATCAATTTGGCACACATAGAGTCGTAGTAGGGGGGAATAACATAACCTGTATAAATTGCCGCATCTGTTCTAACACCAGGGCCGCCAGGTGCGAGATACCGTGTGATTTTGCCATAGGTTGGTAAAAAATCATTCTTAGGATCTTCTGCATTAATCCGAAACTCTAGAGCATAACCACGAATTTGTACCTGCTCTTGTTTAAATCGAAGTTGATGGCCATCAGCAATGCGAAATTGTTCTTGAACAATATCAATGCCTGTAATTTGCTCTGTAATGGTATGTTCGACTTGTAAACGAGTATTGACTTCCATGAAGTAAAACTCATCATCTTCAGCCATTAAAAATTCAACAGTGCCTGCATTAGTATATCCAGCTGCTTTAGCAGCCTTAACTGCGAGTTCACCGATATAATATCTTTGTTCTGAGTTTAATTGTGGTGAGGGAGCAATTTCAATCAGTTTTTGATGTCTACGCTGAATTGAGCAGTCACGTTCAAATAAGTGGATCACATTACCATGCTCATCTGCCAAAATTTGAACTTCAATGTGTTTTGGGTTGACAATGCACTTTTCCATAAAAACATTTGCTGAACCAAATGCTTTTGTTGCTTCAGAAATAACCCGTGGATAACTGTTTTTAAGTTCAGTTTTATTGTTACACATGCGTATGCCACGACCACCACCGCCCGATGTGGCTTTTAGCATCACGGGGTATCCGATTCGTCGGGCAACCCGAATGGCTTCCTCAATATTCTCCAGATTGCCATCACTGCCAGGTGTGACAGGTACACCTGCATTAATCATGGTTGCTCTGGCATGAGTTTTATTACCCAAATTCTCGATGACTTTGGAGGTTGGGCCGATAAACTTAATGTTTCGGCGTTCACAGATTCGTGCAAAGAGCGGGTTTTCAGACAGAAAGCCATAACCTGGGTGAATAGCATCACAACCTGATGCAAGAGCAATATTAACCAGTCTGTGAGCATTAAGGTACCCACCCACAGGATCAGGGCCAAGGCAATAAGCTTCATCGGCTTTTTTGACATGTAATGCATTACAATCTGCATCAGCATAAACAGCCACAGAAGTAATATTCATTTCGGCACAAGCTCGGACCAGGCGAACCGCAATTTCACCCCGGTTGGCAATAAGAATTTTTTTTATCACGGAATTTCCTTATCATTTTTCAGACTTAATCAGTTTTTGTGGTCAATATTAAAAGAGCATTAAGCCTTAAAACGATTTATCATGAATTGTCAAGATTATCTATGAAATATGGCTCATATTTCAGATTTGTCAATGAACTCTTCAACGTTATGACTTTAATAAGACAAAATAGTGAATTAAATCACTAAAGATTTTGACAATAATATTAAAAAACAATAAAATAGTGGATTAAATTGAGTAGTACTAATGCTTGTATGCTTTTTAGGCAGGTGGGCTTATATTTTAGATCAAGTGGAAGATTATGAAAGAGCGCATCCCGCAAAGAATCGACTACCATCGATATACTGAACAGGGTGTCAAACTTGATGGCATAATGTCTAAGACTGAATGCGATAAAGATTTACCTCGACTCAATGAAGCAATTATTGATAATACTGGCGATATACACTATCATCTCGCATTTGATACTGATGTGTTAGGTAATCGTTACGTCACTGGCCAGGTTAAAGCTCAGGTTGTTCTCCAGTGCCAGCGCTGTATGGATGATTTTAAGTTAGATTTAAAATGTGACATTTCAATCGCTTTTGTTAAAAACGAGTTTGAACAAAATCAGGCTGAAGATTCGGGTTATGATATTTTCTGGTTAGAAACCAAACAGCTGTTTGATCCAAGAGTTTTGATTGAAGATGAATTATTATTAGCTTTACCGCAAATACCAATGCATTTAGAGTCTGAGATTGGTCTCGCGTGTGATGTGACTGTTCAGATTATAGGTGATAAAAGTAACCTGACTGAAGAAAGTCACATTAACACTGACGATACTATGACAGGTGATACTATGAATAGTGCTGAGCAAAATGATAAAGAGAATCCTTTTGCCATTTTAAAACAGCTTAAAAATAAATAGCTGTGATAAATTTCGTTATAAATGTTTGATTATTGAGTTAAACAGTTTGCGTGAAAGTTATTATGTTAAAGACATAAAGTTGTAAATACTGTACTAATTATTACAAATTAGTACAGAAAAACAGTATAAATCTTCGTTTTATTGCTCATCACCAAGTGATCATCATTAGAACGAGTCTCATTTTTGTAATTATTAATTACTTTTGTAATACCCAGTAAAAAGGAAAATCTAATGGCAGTTCAAAAAAATAAATGTACCCCAGCTCGTCGTGGCATGCGCCGTTCACACGATTCGTTGAATGCTCCTACATTATCAATCGATCCAACAAGTGGTGAGACTCATCGTCGTCATCACATTACTGCTGATGGTTATTACAAAGGCCGTAAAGTTCTAGGAAAATAATTCAAACGGATTATTTAGAAAGTCTGTAAAGCCTATGTTAAAGCTGTTTTAGCCTTAAGTCGATTGATAAACTTATCAATATGATAATCATACAGTCTATTATTTAGGTTAAAATGCAGACTTTAAATATAGATAAATCACGTTTTTGATTATCTAAATTAAAGCAAAGCCTCAGAATATACTGAGGCTTTGCTTTTTGGTGCGAGAAAAAATGATAGATAACTTGCATAGCAGCACAATAGCAATAGATGCAATGGGTGGTGACGTTGGTTTGGAAGTAACCGTACCTGCCGCGATTGATGTACTTAAACGATACAGTCGTTTGAATATTATTTTAGTGGGTGATGAAGCTTCCCTTAAAGAGCAATTGAGTGGCTGTCCTGCCAGTATCCAGAAGCAAATTACAGTGAAACATGCCTCTCAAATTGTTGGCATGGATGAGAAACCTGCTTCTGCTCTAAGGGGCAAGAAAGATTCATCCATGCGAGTTGCGATCAACCTAGTTAAGTCAGGCGATGCAGATGCTTGTATCAGCGCTGGAAATACAGGTGCCTTAATGGCAACTGCTCGTTTTGTGTTAAAAACTCTCCCAGGTATTGACCGACCAGCAATTTGCTCAGCCATTCCTACCCAAACTGGACATACTCATATGCTGGATTTAGGAGCAAATGTTGATCTCTCGGCTCAGCATTTGTTTGAGTTTGCAGTTATGGGTTCTGTTCTTACTAGTGCGGTTGATAATATTGAAAAACCCAGTATTGGTTTGCTTAATATTGGTCAGGAAGCCATGAAAGGGAATGAGCAAGTTCAACAAGCTGCAAATCTCATTTCCAATAGCTCCTTGAATTATCATGGCTTTATTGAAGGAGATGATATTTATAAGGGCGTTGTAGATGTTGTGGTTGCTGATGGCTTTGTGGGTAATATCTCACTAAAGACATCAGAGGGTGTGGCCAAAATGATTGTTTATTATATTAAACGTGAATTTAATAAAAATATATTCACCAAACTGGCGGGTTTAATTGCTATGCCCGTGCTCAATGCCTTTAAAAGTAAAGTTGACCCAAGAAAATATAATGGTGCTAGTCTGGTTGGCTTAAAGGGAATCGTCGTCAAAAGTCATGGTGGTGCAGATGTTTTTTCATTTAGTAATGCCATCAAGGTGGCCATGTTAGAAGTTGAAAATAAAGTACCGCAAAGAATCAGCAAAGTACTTGAAGAAACGCTGGTTCATTCGTAAGCACATTTATAAACAAATTATTAAGTACATTCAAGAATGTGAAATTTGTTCTTAAAATTAGCAATTAAATAGCTAAATGTTAGTAAAGTAGAAAAAAAATCAACAAGATGTGTGCTACAATTATTTTTTTAATTTTATTTTTGTAAACTTTTATTTTTTAAGAAGGGATAATCTTTATAAATGTTTTCTCGTATTATGGCTACTGGTAGTTATCTGCCAGAAAAAGTGTTAACAAATCATGATTTGGAAAAAATTGTTGATACCACTGATCAATGGATAATTGAACGAACAGGTATCAAACAACGCCACATTGCTGCTGATAATCAAACGGCCTGTGATTTGGCTGAATTTGCAGCTAGAAAAGCGATAGAAGCTGCTAACATTGACCCACAATCCATTGATCTTATAATTGTGGCAACGACCACACCTGATAAAGTCTTTCCCAGTACTGCCTGTCTACTACAACAACGTCTTGATATCCATGGTTGTCCTGCTTTTGACGTACAAGCTGTTTGTACGGGATTTATTTACGCGCTTGATATTGCCGATAAATACATAAAAACGGGTGCTTCAAAACGTGCTCTGGTCATTGGTTCTGAAACACTCTCTCGAATTGTTGATTGGACAGATCGTTCGACTTGTGTCTTGTTTGCCGATGGTGCGGGTGCAGTCATACTTGAAGCAAGCGAAACACCTGGCATCCTTTCTACTCACATTCATGCTGATGGTAGCTTTGCTGAACTTCTTAAAACAAATGGTGGCATCTCAGATCTAAACTCTGGCGGTCTTGATTCCATTCATATCGAAATGAAAGGCAATGAAGTCTTCAAAGTGGCAGTCAATACTCTGGGGCGTATCGTTGATGAAACACTCGCAGCCAATAACATGGAAAAAACAGATATTGACTGGTTAGTGCCGCATCAAGCCAATATCCGTATCATTAATGCGACAGCAAGAAAACTTAAAATGTCGACCGATCATGTGGTTACCACGGTAGAAAATCATGGAAATACCTCTGCAGCTTCAGTGCCTCTGGCACTTGATACCGCTATTCGTGATGGCCGTATTAAACGCGGTGAAACCATCCTTCTGGAAGCATTTGGCGGTGGATTTACCTGGGGTTCTGCATTACTCAAATTTTAGCCCAAATCATATTTTGTTTACAAAAATAAATATGTGACCATTCGAACTCAAAATAAAGTCAAGTTAGTAAACATGAATACTCATCGTTGTTAGTGTATTTATTATGAATATAACTTGTCAATTTCTGAATATCATGGTTATATCTAGCAATATCATTAAAAAAAGGACAATCTGATGTCAATAGCCTTTATTTTTCCAGGTCAAGGGTCCCAATCGGTTGGAATGCTGGGCAGTTTTGCTAGTGAAAATCCTGACTATAATGAAATTATACTTTCCACCTTTCAGCAGGCCAGTGATACCCTGGGATTTGACCTTTGGGAAATGACACAAAATGGTCCTGAGTCTGAACTTAATACAACCCGTAATACTCAGCCAGCTATGTTAGCTGCTGGCTTTGCTCTTTGGCAAATTTGGCAAAGCAAAAACGGTGCTGCGCCAGCAGTATTAGCTGGCCATAGTTTGGGGGAATACACTGCACTAGTCTGTGCTGAAGCCATTGATTTTTCTGAAGCCATTGATTTGGTTGCCACTCGTGGTCGCTACATGCAAGAGGCGGTTGAATCAGGTGAAGGCGCTATGGCTGCTATTCTGGGGCTTGATGATAATGAAGTTATTAAAGTGTGTGAAGACGTAGCAGAACAAAGTGGCAGAGTCATTTCTGCCGTTAACTTCAACGCACCTGGACAAGTCGTGATTGCAGGGCATAGTGATGCAGTTGAACAAGCAATTAGTCTGGCCAAAAATACAGGGGCCAAAAAAGCCATCAAACTGACCGTCAGTGTGCCTTCACACTGTGCATTAATGGACAGTGCAGGTGAAAGGTTAGAGAAAAAATTAGCTGCTATTACAGTGGAACGTCCTGTTATTCCAGTGATTAATAATGTTCACGTCACGATAGAGAATGAGGTGGATTCGATACGTGACTCATTAGTAAAGCAGCTTTCTAAACCCGTTAGATGGGTTGAAACCATCAATAAAATGGTGGCAGAAGGAACTGATCAAATTGTTGAGTGTGGTCCTGGTAAAGTATTAACAGGGTTAAATAAGCGCATTAATCGCCAGATGCCCACTCACCCAATATTCGATACAGCAACTATTGATAAAGTTTTTGAGGAATTATCTTAATGTCTATGAAAAATGAAGTAGCCCTTGTTAGTGGTGCCAGCCGAGGAATAGGCCAGGCAATTGCTTTAAATCTTGGAAAAAAAGGCGCCACAGTAATAGGTACGGCGACTTCTGAGCGGGGTGCACAAAATATTTCTGACTATTTGTCCGACAATGGTGTAAAAGGTCAGGGAATGGTCTTGAATGTAACCGATCAACAAAGTATTGATGAACTGTTAACCGCCATGAAAAATGATTATGCAATGCCTTCAATTTTGGTTAACAATGCGGGTATTACACGTGATAATTTAATGATGAGGATGAAAGATGAAGAGTGGGACTCAATTATTCAGACCAATCTGACTTCAATCTTTAAACTATCTAAAGCCTGTCTACGTGCCATGATGAAGGCCAAAAAAGGTCGTATTATTTCAATTGCTTCAGTTGTCGGTCTTACTGGAAATCCTGGTCAAGCTAACTATGCAGCTGCAAAAGCGGGCATTTTTGGTTTTACTAAGTCTTTGGCACGTGAAATTGGTTCACGTGGTATTACTGTGAATGCAGTAGCGCCTGGATTTATTGATACTGACATGACCCGAGATCTTCCTGAAGATGCGAAGTCGGCATTATTGAAGCAGATTCCGCTGAATCGCCTGGGTGATGTGAGCGAGATTGCAACGGCTGTTGGATTTCTTGCCTCAGAAGATGCGGCTTACATTACAGGTGAGACATTAAATGTGAATGGTGGAATGTATATGCCTTAACTCTCTCATAGAACGGGTATAGGCGTCAATAATTACCCTAAATTGTCATAAATTAGGTGTTTACCTGCTATAATTATGTAAACTTAATGGTAAACCCTTATTTTCGAATATTTTAATGAACTTAAATTATAAATTTTTGCCATCTAACACTGGTATATCGGATAAGATTTCTCTAAAATAGCGTCACGTAAATAAACACACTCAATTTTCAAGGACTTTCTGTTTTATGAAAATGATAACAAGTGTGTCACAAAAGAATTATGGAGATTTAAAAAAAATGAGTAGCATTGAAGAAAGAGTTTCTAAGATTGTTGTTGAACAATTAGGTGTTAAAGAAGAAGAAGTTAAATCTGAAGCTTCATTTGTTGATGATCTTGGTGCAGATTCACTTGATACTGTTGAGTTAGTTATGGCTCTTGAAGAAGAATTTGGAACTGAAATTCCAGATGAAGAAGCTGAAAAAATTACGACAGTTCAACTCGCTGTTGATTACATCAGTGCGAACACTGACGCTTAATTAAGCAAAGAATGCCTGGCTAAATGATGAATTAAGCTATTCGTTAAAAACTAATTATAAAAATAACTATTTTAAATAGTTATTTTAAATAGTTATTTTAATTTAGCTGACATGCAAAGAGATCACTTGCATGCAGAGATGTATCTAGTAAAGCCGCATTTTGGCAATGCTTAAATTTGGCATTGCTAGAATTCGGCTTTCTTTTTTGGGCTATAGATTTATCGGCTTATGTTTATTTGTTTTTAGACTCAAACGACCCCAAATTTATATCGTTAGAGTTGTTAATAATGCCGCTCAGATGATTTGAGCTTATAGGTTTTTTTTGGAGAGAATGTCTTGGCTAAAAGACGAGTAGTAATTACTGGGATGGGCATGGTGAGCCCTGTTGGATTAAGTGTCAACGAATCATGGAACAATATTCTGGCGGGAAAAAGCGGCATTGCGCCTATTGAACATCTGGACACCAGTGCTTTTAGTGTTAAATTTGGTGGCTCAATCAGAAACTTTGATATTACTAAATATTTGAAACCCAAAGATGCAAAAAAAATGGATCTCTTTATCCATTATGGTATGGCTGCTGCAATACAGGCTTTTGAAGATTCAGGACTTGAAGTCACTGAAGAAAATGCCTGGAAAATTGGTGTTTATATAGGCTCTGGGATTGGTGGCTTACCAGGCATTGAAAAAGGCTATGAAAACTACCTTAAGGGTGGTCCTCGTAAAGTTTCACCTTTCTTTGTGCCTAGTAATATCATTAACATGATTTCTGGAAACCTTTCCGTCATGTATGGAATGAAAGGGCCAAATATTGCCATTGCAACTGCCTGTGCAACAGCGACACATAGTATCGGTGATGCTGCACGTATCATCGAGTATGGTGATGCTGATGTCATGATTTCTGGAGGTGCAGAAATGGCCAGCTCTCATTGTGGCCTTGCAGGTTTTTCTGCAGCGCGTGCGCTTTCTAAGCGTAATGATGACCCACAAGCAGCATCCAGACCTTGGGATAGAGACCGAGATGGTTTTGTTTTAAGTGATGGTGCAGGAGTGGTGGTCCTTGAAGAATATGAACATGCCAAAGCTCGTGGCGCTAAAATATACGCTGAAGTACTCGGCTTTGGTATGAGTGGTGATGCCTATCATATGACCTTACCATCGAAAGGTGGCGAAGGTGCAAGTCGTTGTATGGATTCAGCATTAAGAAATGCAGGGTTAAATCCTGAACAAATTAATTACGTTAATGCTCATGGTACGTCAACGCCTGCTGGTGATTTAGCTGAAACAGAAGCCGCTAAACGAACATTTGGTGATCATGCTTATAAGTTGACAATGAGTTCAACCAAGTCAATGACAGGTCACTTACTGGGAGCTGCGGGTGGAATTGAAGCTATTTTTACTGCTTTAGCCATACGTGATCAAGTTGCTCCACCCACCATTAATCTTGAAAATCCAAGTGATGATTGTGATCTGGATTATGCGCCACTAGTGACCAAAGAAATGAAAATTGATTATGCCGTATCAAATTCATTTGGATTTGGCGGCACCAATGGTACATTGATTTTAGGTAAAGTTTAAATAACTGACTAGTGTTTATCCGTTTATTGTGTTGCCTTGGCATTCTTTTTTAAAGAGGAGAGCTACAGCAATTTATGGATGCACTCTCACTAGCCTTAGACACTCAGTCAAAAACTTTTAAGATAACCTGAATAGCGACCGAATGTGTAAGATGATTGCCCGCTTAAAAATAAATTCTCATCGTACTTTATTGATAAAGATACACTGATAGAATATGACTCATGCGTGTCAGATAACAGAAATTTCTATTCATGAATTCTCTGAGTTTATTCAGTTTTATCATTATTTTCCTCAAAAATACCCCTTTGTTTTGACCACATCCAGCCAAACTGATTTAATGAGCAAGAGTGGTACTAATCCAAAAGATAAACATCTTCAGTCAAATTTTGATATATTATTTATTGAGCCTGAAGATTGGTTGAAACTGGATCATCAACAAAGATTAACGGCATCAAAAAACACAGAACTGCAACCAGACGAACTATTTCTGGATGTGTTTGATCGTTTATTTGCGAAAGAACCAAAAACGAAATCATTCTATTCAAGTAATGATAACAATGCATCCTTAAATCTACCATTCATGGGCGGTTGGTTCATTTTTTTAGCTTATGAATTAGCGCAACAAGTTGAGCCTTGTTTAAATCTCAGGTTTGATAAAAGCACTCTACCTGTTGCATATGCGGCTCGAGTAAAAAAAGCCTTGATTTACGATCATAAAAATGAAAAGTGCTTTTTTATGACTGAGAGTGAAATTGATCATAAAACAAGCTACCAATCTTTATTGAATGACAGTGAAGTGATTAAACAGTCATCTAATGAATCAAAAAAATCTGAATTAAGTGACATTGATCTGAACCACATTAAATTCAATCAGTCTTTGGTTGAAGAAGATAAAAATACTTTTTTAAATTCAGTTGATACGGTTAAAGACTATATAAAAGAAGGGGATGTTTTCCAGGTAAACTTATCAAGGTTATGGCTGTCTAATTTTAAATCCTCTGATCATGTTGAGCAAGCCTTTTCCTTATCACAAATTCTCAGTCGTAAGAATCCTGCCCCTTTTTCGGGACTTGCTCAATTTGAAGATAAGCAGGGTATAACCACTATTATTTCTTCTTCTCCTGAACGCTTGTTAAAAGTCAAAAATAATAAACTTGAATCCAGACCTATCGCTGGAACTCATCCCAGAAGCAGCTCAGAAATAGAAGATTCACGCCTTTTAAATCAACTCCATGCTCACCCTAAGGAGCAGGCGGAGCATATTATGCTGATTGACTTAATTCGAAATGATTTAGGAAGAGTCTGTGTGCCTGGAACAGTGGTTGTTGATGAATTAATGGTGAATGAGACTTATGCGCATGTTCATCATATTGTCTCTAATGTTTGTGGTGAACTGCAGTCAAAGAAAACACCTGGAGAGATCATTAAAGCCATGTTTCCTGGTGGTACGATAACAGGATGCCCTAAAGTACGTTGCATGGAAATCATTTCAGAACTGGAGCAACAGTCTAGGGGGGCGTACACGGGCTCAATGGGATATATTAATCTTGATGGCAGTATGGACCTTAATATTCTGATACGGACTATGGTTTTAGAAACGGTTTTAGAAACGAAAATGGATTCAAAACCAATCTTAAAACAAAATAATAGCCAGTCTAACAAACATAAATTGTCATTTAGAGCAGGAGCAGGATTGGTTTTTGACTCAGTTGCAGA